>DIVO01000023.1 GCA_002428285.1 Patescibacteria group bacterium UBA6130
TACAGAAAGAATGTTACACTAACATAAATCAAATTCCTTAGATTTACCAATTAATATTAATTTAAAAGCAAAAAACCTTCAAACAATAATAAAGGATTTACCGATAAGTCAAATAAATTTGGAAGACTGCTTTTCAATTGCTTGCAGAATTAGAAATAAAACTGGTCATTCTCTTGAGTGGAAATTTAAAACAACAGAGAAACAATACCAAATTCTTTTTGAGGCAATTGGCATTTCTTGTTTGCATTCAATTAATAGATTATATTAACAACAGTTTTTCAGTTTTGATCTCTATAAATATTAATATTATTTTGGAATTGTAATTAAATTTGTTTTTCTAATCCAAAAAGAAGTCGTTATCAATTCTTTTTACATCATATGATGCAATGTTAGTTACACCAATCCCATAATCAATCATATACTCTGTTAATCTTTCCCCATCAATGAGAACTATTCTGTATTCAATATTTTCCGCAAAAGAAATTGCATCTTTGGAAAAGCTGGAAGTTGTAATAAAAATACCCTTACGTGCATGTTTTTGGGCTAAAGCCCCAACGAATTTTTGTAATTCTGGACGACTTATTGGTGCACCAGTCCACTTCTTCGCTTGAATGTAAATCGAATCAAGACCTAATCTGTCCTCGTCAATAATTCCATCAATACCCCCATCTCCAACTTGACCTATTGCTTTTGAAGCATCCTTCCAAGACCCACCATATCCCATTTTTACAAGCATTTCGACTACCAATCTTTCAAAGAATTTTGGTGTACATGCTTTTACAAGTTCGAGCAAGTCATATGAGAGCTTATCTCTAATTTCTTGATAAGAATTCTCAAGGTTTTCTTCTGGAGTAAGTTCATCATTATCCTTGGATTGAGTTGCCTTCTTTCCGTTATCAACTTTTTTCCTTCTTTTACGAAATTCAACAAAAGAAGGATATTTCATCAAATATTTATTAGTTATTTTTTTGAGATTTTCAGATAAGACTTTATTGCCCTCATCTGTTATCACAATACACGATTTCTTCGTTTGTTTAACCAAACCAGCTTTTGATAAGTATGTTCTAGCCCAACCGACACGATTGTAGAAAATGGTTTGTTTGCCACTTGTCAACAATTCGTTGATTTCTTCATCGGAGAGTTTAAAATGATCACCGAGCAATTTTGTAATATCTTGAATTGAATGCTCTTTCTTATCTGACATGATTTGGAGAAGAGGAAGCATAATTGTTTGATAATCTGGAATAGTCATTAGCCTGTATGACATCCTTTCTTAATTGTTTTTTCAAAATTTTCTTATTTTTATTATCGCATATATCGTTTTGAGAATAATTAGCTGAAAACCGAAAGAAATTCAAATGCGTTTAATACGCACATGAATGTTTCATAAATAATCTTTCTGTATTTTTGAGCGGGTAACGAGGTTCGAACTCATGTATGTAGCTTGAAAGTCTACCGTTCTACTAATGAACTATACTCCGATCAAAAGCCTAAGATCATTATTGGATGAGTTATTCAGCATTCCTATATAATAAAAACATATATGTATATCGCTGAAATACAAGGAAAATTTACCCCAAGCGAAGAGCGCAAGGAAGATATCCTAACATCTGATGTTTTTTCTTTCTTTAAGTACACAAAACGGGAAGTTTTCCTTTATCAACTTCTTAAATATCTTCAGTTGGACATTGTTAAAAGCGATATGGTTAAGGCCGAGTTTATTTTTTGGCCTTCATTTGAAGATGGCACACAGCCGGATTTAATCATTCTTGTCGGCAAGTATTATTTACTTATTGAGGCGAAATTTTCCTCGGGATTTAGTAAAAGCACCGATTCAATAAAACATCAGCTTATAAGAGAAATTGAAGGGGGAAAACTTGAGGCTCAAAACCTGAATAGAGAATTTCAAATCGTTGCTGTTACCGCACACTATACCAAGCATCATTTTTTTTATGATAATCCAGAATTTTCCAAAAATAGAATCATCTGGCTTAATTGGCATAGAATCGCTTTACTAGTTTATGAAATTCTCGGTAGGTCAAAATCACTAGATTTAGAAACGATTTGCTTTGCCGAAGATTTATATCAACTTTTAGCTAAGAAAAAATTAAGGAATTTTGGTGGAGTAGAAACTTTAAGTAACACCCATTTTCTAACTATAACATCCAAAATATTGTTTTTCAACTCGGCAACTGCTCAATATCGAGGTGATTTTTTGGGTTTTGCAGAAGCATTAGGAGAATTCTCGAAAATGCTTCAAGCTAGCAGGTTCATTTTTTTCAATAGTAAAGCTTACTTCATTAAATTTGATCCAGACAACTCAATAAGCGACATACGTGAAACGATTTTTTTTTGGAGGAACAAATGAATAGAAAAGAGATTGTTCAACAAACCAAACTTGCCTTTGATTATTTACAAAAACTTTATTTCGAAACCTCTTACCTAATAAAGGAAATTGAGGGTTTGTTAGCCGAAGAGGAAGAACGTTTTGTCATCGGAAGACCGGGTGGATATGCATTTACAAACAGAAGTTCATCAGGATTAGAAACAAATAATGTAAGTCTCTGGCCATTAAGGATGTTATCAGTTTTTTTGGTGCCAGAAGATTTAACAAAAACTGCGGGTGGGGTGACAGTAACAAATTTTGTTAATGGATTGAAAATAATCTATCTAAGAATCGTTCTTGATGAAAAAAATATTGATGAACCATATATCAACATAGGTGTAATTTTTAATATCGTTGAAAAGAGCGGAAAACGTCTGAATAAATTCGAACACCTTATTACTCACATAGTATATAGAGATAACAAAATATTTGCAGGAGACAATTCTATTAACTATAAGGATTCTTTAATTGAGTTCAAGGGCGAATTTATTCGGGTTAATTTATTTGATGTAAACTCAAGCGATGAAATAATAAAATTGGTCACGGACCCTGTATTAATAATGTTCAGGAATACAAAATAATCAAGTTTATATTTCTCGAACTCATTTCAATTCAATAACAAATATTCAATTTTTAGAAGTGAACTTATGAAACCTAGTTGTACATATTATGAATGCCGGCTTATTTACTCACTCGGATAATTAATGACCTTAAACCATTATGGGTAATCCTTTTACCGCTAGCGGGTTGAGATACAAAAACACCTCCTATGCGTATTTTATGGCATTAGAAGGCGTTTTTAAAAACTATTACGTACGGCTGAGCGGGTAACGAGGCTCGAACTCGTGTATGTAGCTTGGAAGGCTACCGTTCTACCACTGAACTATACCCGCGAGGATGAATATTTTACCATTTTTCACAAGGAGCTTAAATGAGTGAGGGAGGTTGCTCACAACTGTATGAATACAGTTTAAAGCCTAAAAGTAGGCTGCCACGA
>DIVO01000020.1 GCA_002428285.1 Patescibacteria group bacterium UBA6130
ACAAATTTATTTTGTTTTTTTGAGCGTTGGCAAACCTAAAACCGTCCTGAAAGGCGGTTACTCGGGCAGGAGAGGCGGAAGCTCTTTTGCAAGCCTTTGGTTTGAGCGTTGGCTCGTGTGGGCTTGCAAATGTGCTTACGACTGTGCATTAGCTAAATGAAAAATGAAATGTAATACTAAAAGCTATATTTCACTTTTAACATGCACATATTATAGTCTTTCAGATTAGCAAATAGATTATCTCCTTTTCCGTCAAATATAACGGTTGATAATGTTATTTCAGCATTGACGGTTGCTTGGTATGCAATCTCCGGCATATAAACAAGCGCATAATTGTCTTTAATATTGCTCCAGTCGGTAATAATGAAACCTCCTCCTAAAGGAGCTACTTTTAACTTTTCATTAAAAAATTTCTTTTCGTACCGCAAAAAGAAATAGTCATTCAGGTTTTCTGCCCCACGTTCGTGAATAAACCCATGCATATACTGAAAATTAAGATAAGAACCATCTGAAAAATTGTAATCACCTCCAACAACAAATTTAATATATGGTTTTGTTTTGTCTAAGATTAATGAATCTTGTGTAACAGGGGTTGGTGACATTGGATAAAACGCTGTTAAGTCGTTTGTCATTATCACATCACTTTCGGGAAGAAAAGCTGCTGCTTCAGCCCAAAAGCCAATGCCTGCAATACTTGTTGCCAAATCAGCTCCAATTATATGTGTTCTGGCAAAAGAAAGTTGAGAGTTAATATTTGTTCCTCCCATAGCATCGACTGGGATTAAAGTATTTCTTGTAGCAAAAGGTAATCCATCGTAGCCCCAAACATAACTCACCGAAAAATCGACTCCTTTAGCAAAACCTTTAAATTTTAAACCGGCTGTTGAACTTTCACCTAAATTATAACGAGGTGTCATTATAGTATCCGATACTCCTTTTAATACCATTCCTTGCGGTAATTCCATAGTGGGATTCAAAGCATTTGCAAAAATACCTACCGGCATATTGGCTGGTTGAAAAAAAGGAATAAAAACTCCTTGCAGAGAGAAATCGCTGTTAAAATAATAGTTCAAATTGATAGCATCAGAACCTCTTCTGCGTCCAAAATCCAAAATATCTTCCAAATCTAATGGATTGAGGTTATCGGTTGGATTTAATTTATCGGCAGTTCCCCATACAATGCGTTGGCGACCAATGGTTACATCTAAATTTTTGGTAAGAAAACCATATAGTTGAACGTAGGCTTCCCTTAATTCCAAATTGTAGGGGTCAACAATTCCTTTGTTGTACAAATCGCTTGAACTTGTAATCCCGGGCAAACCAATATTTCTGAGCCATACTTCGCTATAAAATTTTGAGCGTTCCGTCTTTTTATCGAGTTTCAAAGTCAGACGGTTCTCATTCCAAGCCCAATCGTTGGGCGATTTAAACAAGAAGCGTTCATCTGTTAATAATTCGCCGGAAATTTTAAGGCTGTTTTCGTCTTGTGCATTAACAATACTTATCGCAAAAAAATGCAACAATAGTATTATAAATAGATTTGATTTTCTCATAAGTTGATTTTTTTAAGATTATTATTTACAATTTTTGAAACCAATTTAAAATTTTTGAAAACTGTAAGAGCGATTTGATGCCCCTCCTTAACAAACTCCGATATTGCCTGATTTCGACTGGTTTTTTGGAATTTAGTTGGATGTTTTAAGTCAACCAACATTACATATTTTACTCTTTTTTCATGTGACTGATAATAAAGGTTAATAAGTGTTTCTACTCCAAATTTTGAAGTTTTTACATCTTTTAGTATTGGTAAAATATCCTTTTTCAAAAGAGCTCTTTGCCCTGTAAAAGATTTGAATGGGTTTATTTTATAGTTAATTAATGTTTCGGTTGCTTGCCCCAAAACCATATCGGCCTCATTGCTGAAAACGGGTGTGATTAATTGTTCAAAGTGTTCTTCATTAAGGTTTGATAAATCAGCATCAACAAAGACAATTATCTCGCTTGTTGAATTTTCAACACCGGTTGCCATAGCATAACCTTTCCCCTTGTTTTCAGGTAAGGTTATACATTTAAGTCTTGGTAAACCCGAAAGTTCAGCTAAAATATCAGCTGTTCTGTCAGTTGAACCATCATTTACAACAATAATTTCATCAAAAAAGTAATCGCAAGCAGTAGCTGTTACTTCTTTAATAGTTTTTTCCTCGTTAAAGGCACATATTATTGCTGCTATTTTTTTCATAATTATATCCTTTTTCTTATCTGTTTTTCAATAGCTTTTAGCAATAAGTCATAATTTTTCAAAGCCGTATAAGTAATTTCCCACCCTTCGTTGATATAACTTGTTGTTGCTTTAAACGAAGTCATTTTCTTGTACTTATCCTTATGTGCCATCCCTTTTAATCTGATAAATTTTATTGATTTGCCAATCGATATATAATAAAAATATAGTAGGGTTTCTACACCAAATCGTGATTCCTTCATTTTATCGAGTATGGGAGTAATATCTGCTTTATATAAAGCTCTTTCGCCTGTTAAAATCTTTAATGGATTTACATCCTGACTTAAAATATTTACGGTAGAATAGCCCAAAACCATATCGCACTCATTGTTTAATAACGGTGATACCAATTGGGTAATGTAGCCGGAGGG
>DIVO01000001.1 GCA_002428285.1 Patescibacteria group bacterium UBA6130
ATTTTGCCTCTTCCCCAAGCTGAAATGCTTCCCAATCTGACCTTTCAAGGATTGGCGATATAACAATCCTGGCCGTACCACCATTTTCAATTAACTTGATAATCCCCTCAAAAGCCAATTTAATCCAGCCGGAAGTAAAAAAACCCACGCCCCTGAGGTATAACTTAGAATTTTGAAGCAAAGGAACAATCAGGTCCAGAATAAGATCGTGCTCTGCGCTATCGTATACTGGGAGCAAGTTTAGGTCTTTAAGCATTNNCTTGTCAGAATTTCCAAGCATACCACGGGTAATTTTATTTTTAATTATTCCCAAATCTACAAGCTTTTCACTAAATAAGTCAAGATTTTCAGCGCCATTATGTTCGCGCTTTAATATCTCGTACAAAAGATCCTCGAAGGATTCAATGTTAAATAAATTCGGGATCGGGACATAAACGTTCTTCCTATTGCCAAGAACTTTAAAGTTGTTACCTTTCGTCAAATTATCTGCCACTAAAAGCTCTGTCCAATATAAACCGTTACCCAATTCCGGCAAACCTGACGATTCCACAATTAATTCTAAGCCATAGCATCGACCCACTTTTGTTTCATTCTCAAAAAAAGATGTAGCAATATCTTCAATCTGCCTTTGCTTTTCATCATTCCAACCTATTGTTTCTTTGTGAACCAGACATTGTTCCAAATATTGATAAATACTCTCTTTAAAACCGACAAGATAAACTATTTGCTCTGAATACCCCAAGCCATCAACAAAATATTGCTGTAGTTCCTGACGTGTGCAAAAAGATTGTTTTTTTCGTATGTATTCAGTAATATCATCCAATATCCCTTTTCTTTTTGTGTCAACACCACTGGCTGAACGTATCTGGGGGTAATTTCTTGCTTCAAATTCATCGCTGGCGTGAAGCTGTAAAACAGAAAATAACAATTCGGGACTGTCCACGCCCATCAGCCTACAGGTAATCTTCTTGTCGTTGAATATCTTAACGACTGACACGTGTTTTGTCTTTGAAATAAGGCTGTTGACGTACGATATAATCTCTGACAATCTTTGTTTTTCAATATTCAAATAATCCGCATGAATATATCCGTTTTTGGTACGGAAAACATTGGGTATCCTTGCTAAATGTTGATTAAAGGCGTAACCTTGTATATATAAATTTACGAGGGCATACTGTTTTAATGCGTCTAAAGCAATTACCCCCTCAGCTTCCCTTATAAACTCTTCGATAGCTTTTGTGATAGGAATTTCTTGAATATCACCCTTATTCAAATATATATACGGATAATGGGGATAGAAAAATAATTGATCACCAGATAATCTAAGACAAGAATACAAAGCCGATTCTGAAGAGATTCCAGCTTCGATACATTTCTCCCTAAAGGCTTCAAAGGCTCCGTGGACTGAAATAAAAGGAGCAGCTTGTCTGAGTTTTTCTTCAGCCCATTTTTCCACTTGCCTGATAAGTCCATAAGAAAAAACAGCATTTTCTTTATGTATAAAAGTGCCTCTGTCCCATAAGAGGACATTTCGTGATCTATCTAAGGCTGCATGTATGTTGCGGTCTCTTATGGAAAAATCTTCTGGACGACTCTTTTTGATTTCTTCATAAATTTCAGTAAAATGCATCGCGCGCTTATTCTGTTTTAATATTGATTCGGCAGCAGGTAAAAGCCTCCCTTTCAGCAAATTCCATCTATCTAATTGATAAAGCTTGCCATCTTTTTTTCTTATAATTCCTTTCAGCTGTTCATTTTTATCAATAATAAAGTCAATAAAAGATGCCTGAAACTTAAAATAGGGCTTATTCTTTTGATAACAATTTTTTTTGCAAAAATCTTTCACAGCATAAAGCACTTCATTAATACATGCCTCCTGCCGTGTTATCATAAACTTCAGCACTGCCTCCAAAATATTGTTACAATCTTTGCAAATAAAATTTTTTGAAAGGATATATTTTTTGTTATTAACTATTTCTTGTACAAATAGATACTTTGGAGCAAAGAGGATAATATTGTCCATGCTTTGCTCTGAAAATGGTTTATCAGATTTGAAAAATAATTGTAATTTTGTTGTCATTTCTAATAATGATAGAATCCCGGCCGATTCATACAATATAGAATCTACTATTACCCATAGTGGATAAAGCTCATCAATTGATTTTGGGTGATTCAGCCTGCTAATATATTTTTTTTCAATTTGCCTAACTCTCTCCCTTGTAAGTCCATGTTTTTGCCCTACAGATTCTAATGTTTGAGGTTCATCTCCACACCAGCCCATTCTTTCAATTATCACCTGAGTATCTCTCATATTTCTTGTTCTTTTGAATAACCAATTCCAAATTATTGATTCGAGAAAACGTGATTCGGACTTGTCATGATCCAAAGGTTTAAAAATATTTTTTAATTTTTCTGCATGGGTAGGAAAAACCTCCAAAAAAGTAAGTAACTCTATAGACCCTCCGTTCAATCCATACCGCTTTAATACTTCATGTTCAGTCAATTGAAATATGTCGTCCCATTTATAAATCTCACATTCATTAAGTTTGCTGATTAAATCCTGAGGAAGAAACAATGGCGAAATAAATAATGCATTGAATATAGAATGAGGATTATCGGCAAATATTTTTTGATTATTAGCTATTCTATCTATACGCAAAACTACTTTTTTATTTAAAGTTTTTTCCACTAAACTAATTAAAGACTTTAAAGTTTGGTTAAATTGTTGTTCAGAGGGCCATAACGCATGAATATAGCTTATTGATAACACTAATATACTATCAAGGGTATCGTCTGAGAAAATGCAATATTGGTTAAGCCTTTTCCATTCTTCTGGCGAACATTTCAATGCCGAATAAAGTTAGACTTTCGAAAACAGAAAAAACAATTTCACTATCATTATCAGAAAGATCAAGAATATCAATGAGGGTTGTATCGAGTAAGCCAAGGCGGATGTTGGAGATATGGCCCTCATGTCTTGGATTATCAAGTTTATTATCTTTTTGTGCATGCATGACTGGAAATTATGTAATATTATTACCCTCCAATATCAACATTGTACAAAGAGCATCAGATAAGCGGTATGGTTTATTTTGCCGTTAATTGCTCTCCGTAGAAGCCCCCTTTTTTGTATAAAAAAATTCTAACCAATTGAAATCAAAAATACAAAT
>DIVO01000043.1 GCA_002428285.1 Patescibacteria group bacterium UBA6130
GACACGCAAGACTTAAAATCTTGTGCCCTTTAAAGGCGTGTGGGTTCGAGTCCCACCCTCGGCACTGAGATTATTGAATGATGAATCAACCTAATTTCTTTTAGGTAGAATTTTGTTTCGGGGTGTAGCGCAGCTGGCCAGCGCGCCTCGTTTGGGACGAGGAGGTCGCCAGTTCAAATCTGGCCACCCCGACTTGACAATTTACGTGGTGGCTGTAGCTCAACTGGCAGAGCGTCGACCTGTGGAGTCGAATGTTGCGGGTTCGAATCCCGTCAGTCACCCCACATGATAAACGAAAGAGATCGTCACACTGATAATGACACCAGAGAGCAAATGGGAGATATAAACGAAACAATCCTCAAGAGTCTAGATTGGCTTAATGAACAGATTGGTTATCTAGAAAGAAATATTGCCAAAAACCCTGGCGGTGAAAGTTTTCTTCGGGATGATTTGGAGAAGTTAAATATGATAAGAGAACAGGCAGACAATAATGACTATAGTCCATTGATTAACGAGTTAAAAGAGGTGGCAAAAACATTTATGCTTAATGTGAATGGTCAACCAGATAAAGGATCTAGGTTGTATGATTTGGGTTGTGAATATCTTGAATGGGCTGAAAGAATAGAAATAGAAAAACCCTCTAAAACCTTGAACGGAGAAGATTGAATTAGTAGTCCAAACTCTATTAAAATTTAGATATTTTGAGTTTATCGGTAATATCTTTTGAAGTTTTAACCTATTATTGATAGTGTTAGAACATGCAACAGGTTGCGAGATGTTCTTAATCTATCGTATAATATCGTGTTTGTCCTCGTAGCTCAGTTGGATAGAGCGCCTCCCTTCTAAGGAGGAGGTCGAAGGTTCAAATCCTTCCGAGGATACTCAGTAGTCTATTAAGGGTTCACGCACTATTTTGTAGCTTTCAGGGTAAAATAAAAATATTGCTGGCGATTCTTCAACAAGGAATCTTTGAAAATCCTGATAAATTGTTTTCCTTTCTTCCTTAACAGTAACACTTCTGCCATCTTCTAGAAGTTTATCTATTCTTGCATTTGAAAAGTTAGTTATATTCCCTGGTTGATCTGAGTGCCAAAAATAATATTGATCGGGATCTTGAGTGATTACTCCATATCCAAGTAAAACATCATAATCGCTTAAGCCTCCTGTTTCAACAGTTACATTAACCTTAAATCCAAGTTCTTCCCAATCTTGTTTAATTCTATCAGCCCAGGTAAGAAGACTAGGGAATGTGGTTAAGTTAATTTCGATTTCCGCTGGATTGATCTCTATATCTTCAAGTAGAGATTTTGCATGTGAAGGATTGTAGTCGTAGGTTTTAACATTTTTATTATATGCCCATGACAAAGGAGAAATTGGGCCAAGAGCCCTAGTTTCTTTAGGAGGTTTTTCAACCCCGTAGGCCAAAGCTTGTCTGATGGTTTTATCGCTGTATAGCTTATCTTCTCTAGTATTAAAAAAAATAGCTGCATATTTTTCGTCAAACTGTCTGTCCGGTATAATCTTAACGTTGGACCAGTCTTTAAAGTCATCTACATTTGTCAAACCCCAAGCTTCCTCGACTTGTGCAAGAAGAAAAGCGTTTTTCAGGTTTTCTTCCGTGGGGAAAAATTCAAAAGTATATTTCTGATTAATGTTTTTATAATTTGGAACGAGCTCAAGCTTAGAAAGAATGTCTCCAAGTCTAGTTTCAAGAGATTTAATTTTAAAATCCCCTAGACCTATTACCCCTTTTATATATAATGCTTCTGAAGTTCTTGCGGGAAAAGGGGCAAATGCTTCCTGAAGATCAAATTGAATCTGTTGAGGTGAAAGTATTGTTTTTTCAACGCCCTCAAAGTTGTAATCGATATCTTCGGTGGTTAAGGCCTTGCCATTGTGCCATTTTAAAGTTGGATCAAGATTAAAAATATAGGTTCTACCCTCATTCTTTATCTGCCAGTTCAGTGCGCCTCCAGGTAAAGCTTCTCCTTCTTGTGAAACTCTAGTTAATCCCATGGTAATCTTACTCTCAATTTCTTTGGGGAGAGTTTGAAGAGTATAGTTTCCCACAATCCCGATTCTAAAATCGTTTTCCCTTCTGGCATTAAATAGCTTGAGTAAACTTGGGCCAAAGAAATAAAGCAAAACAAAGGATAAGGAAGAAATTCCAATAATCCACCAATTCTGTCTCAAAAAAGCGGCGAATATTCTTATTTTTGTTGTTTTGAGTCTGAACATATTGGGTTAGTTTAACGCCAATCTTGTGAAAGACGATAGGGTAAAGCCGATGATGGCAATGAATGTGATTACAAACATAATTTTATCCCACCCTCTTCTGGTTACCTGTGGAGAAAACCAATTGGAAATACCTGATGCCTCTTCTGTTGGTGGCTGTAATAATATAAAAACAACAGATGAAAAAGCAAAAATTGTTTGCAGAACCTGAAATATTAAATCTATATTCATATTAAATTATCCAACTTATTATACCAATGAACAGGTTTAATAAAAAGGAGATAACTATATAACTGGCAAAAGTAGATAGGGTGAATGAGGGAATTATAATGCCATTGTAATCAAATCCAGGAAAGTAAAAATTAGTTATCTCAAAACCCATGATCAGCATTTGGGCTAGATATAAACCAAAAATATCCAGTAAAGAACCTACAGCTCCAAGAGTAATGACGTTGATTGGAAGCAATAAGAGTTTGAGGACAGGTTTTGCCAAATAGGCAAAAATGGCCAAAAAAGCTGCGGTTTTTATGAGAGTTTGTGTTTCATCAGCAAAGATAAAGCTCTCACTAATTTGGTTAATAGAATAAAGAGCCAGTATATTAAATAAGATTAATTTTAGGAGTTTTTTTATCATTTTCATTTTATGATACCTATTTATAAAGATTAACAGATTGCGTTCTTCAAGCAAAGGAAAGAACGTTGATTATTTATTAATTTAATTTTTGAACTGCTACATAAAATATTTTGCAGCAATCAAGCTCTTGTTTCAATCTTTTTTTGTTTCACAATAATTATATGCCTAATAAGAATTACTGTTAAGGATATAAGAAATATGCCTAAAAATGCGTAGATCAAGTAAGGCATAGCGATATAGAACTTTTCCATACTGTTTATCGGTGATGAATAGAAAAAGGTTTGACCCTCAATAACAAGTTCTGCTTCAAAACTATTTGCCAGAAGCAAGTTTAATCCTTTGCCAGCAGAGAGAGAAAAATCAAATCCCCCAAAAGGAGGAAGCAAAATGATCTCTTTTTCAAGGTAGCTTGTTCCCTTATTCGTCTTAATCTTTAGATTAATGTTTCGAATAGTAGCCGGATATTCATTTTTCAAGAAGAAATTTATTGACCCAAGCTTCTTAATAAAAATATCGGTATCGTAAAATTCGAATTGATGTTTAAACTCAAAACTAGGATCAAAAGTCTGAGATTTAATAACATTATCGGCAAATTCCACTTTTATTTTAGGTTCGACTCCCCTTTCAGTATAACTCCCTGGAGGTGCGGGATGATTATCTTCACTACCATGGATAACAAAAGTTAAATGATTAAGGTCTAAATTAGAAAAGTAATCTACCCCGCCTGTTGTTTTTTGCCAAGTTGGATCAACCTGTACCCAAATTTTTTGTTGTTTATCCCAATATTCAGGCCAAGCATGCAAAACATTGTTATTAATAGGTTTGATTTGGGGATTGTTGGTATAAGCGTATCCTTCGATTTCTCTCGCGGGGATACCGGCTGCTCTAGCCAGAGAAACAAATAGATCTGTGAATTCGGTGCACACGACCTTGTTGGGGTTATTGATTGCATATAATCCTCCCATTCTGACAGGAGTTGAATTTGCTCTATCATAATCATATTCAAGAGTTTGGACAACATAGTTGTAAATATTTTTCACTGTTTTTAATTGTGATGCTTTAGATAGCAGAACTTGTTCATTGAATGGCCAGTACTTTGTTGGAGCAAGAAAGAAACCTAAATTTTCTTCAAGATTGTAAAAAGTCTTCGAAGAAGGATCAGAATAAACCTTTGCTTGTCCTTGGACAATTACTCTTAATTTTTCTCCCGGATCAAGAATATACTCGGCTAGCCAGTTGTTATTTTCATCTATTCTGGTTTTGTTTGGAGGCGGTTGAATTGCTGAAAAATAAACCTCTTGATAATTTGTTTCTGGAGGAAGGGGAATTTCACCTCGAACAGAAACATCATCTTCATTAGACAGGTAGTACTCTAGGTCAAAATTAAAAGCTTGAAAATTTGCAAAAGCTAGAATTATTGGACCTAAAGTGAATTTGTCTTGTTCAAAGAATATTCTTTTTATCTCGCCCTCCTGATCAACATTGCTTGGTTCAATCGAAGCATAGGCTAGATTGTTAAAAACTGATGGAACAAGAATTTCAGCAGTGTAATTTTCTAGTTCACCAATGTCTTTTGGTTTGGGAATTATTATTTCCCAGGCCTGACCTTTTTTTTCAGCGAAATTTGGGTAAATATAACTTAGGTGGAACTCTAACTCACTTCCCTTTCCTACCGATTCCTTATTAAATTCTAAGCTAATTGTTGTCATCCCTCCTTGGGTTTCCTGAGATTTAAAAATGTCTCCTTTTTCATCCCAAGCTTTTGTTTCAAGAACTTGGCTATTAATAGAGACGGCAAGCTCTTTTGGATAAATATTAGAAAAATTGTTTGTCAGCCAAAAGGTGTGTTCCACTTGGGCCTGACCCTTGTTGTTGAGAATGTATTTTAATTCTTGTCTGGTTTTGAATTCATCAGCAGCTTGCGCTTTTTGAGGCGTAGTGATTAGCAAAGATAATATTACTAAAACTAGGAGTAATATTTTTATTTTTTTCATTTATCTCTTTATTTTTATCTTCTTGACTTCGGGTTTTTTTCGTGTTTAAATTGGTTATGAAGCCTACCCTTTATAATCGTCAGCGACAAATATTATACTTTATCTCTCTTTATATCAAAAAATTTGGCTATGCACCAACTTTAAATGAAATTGCAGATGTAATTGGCGTTTCAGCTCTTTCCACTGTTTATGAACATTTATCCTCATTGGAGAAAAAAGGTTACATCAGAAGATATAAAGGAGCCTTGAGGGGTATCGAAATACTCAATGAGGACGACTCTACTGAGAGTCAGGAGGTGGAGCTTCCTGTTCTAGGTTTTATTGCCGCTGGTGAGCCAATAGAGCCTTATTACGATCCTGAGGCTACAGTAATGGTTCCTCAATCAATGGTTACAGGCAAAAAGAAAGCCTTTGTTTTGCAGGTTAAGGGTGAGTCAATGATTGAAGAAGGTATTTTAGATGGCGATTATGTAATTATTGAAGAACAAGAAGAGGCAAAAGATGGAGATGTTGTTGTTGCTGTTCTTGATAATGGTTTCGCTACCTTGAAAAGATTTTTTAAAGAAAAAAATAGAATCAGACTTGAACCTGCTAATTCATCAATGAAACCCATTTTTACCGCAAATGTCACCATAAAAGGCAGGGTTACTGGGGTATTGAGGAGTTTTAAGTGAAAGGCAAGCTTTATGTGGTAGCTACTCCGATTGGGAATTTATCTGATATTACCCAAAGAGCTAAGGACACGTTAAAATCAATTCCAATTATTTTGACAGAAGACACAAGGAAAGCAGGTTGGTTATTGAAATCTCTC
>DIVO01000048.1 GCA_002428285.1 Patescibacteria group bacterium UBA6130
TTAACCATATTGGCAATTAAGCTTCTTAGAGTGCCCCACAGAGGCTTTGTTTGATTATTTAAAGTCTTAGGTGTCACACTAATTACCTGATTATCAATACTGGCATCGATTCCCTTAGGTAATTCTATAAAACCTTCACCCTTTGGACCTTTTACATAAACTTTTCTATCATTTATTTCTACGGTTACACCTTCAGGTATTTGAATGGGATTTTTGCCTATCTTTGACATTTTACTTTTTCACCTCAGCAATAACTTCTCCTCCAAAGCCCTTTTTGCGAGCTTCGATTGTAGTCATTACACCATTTGATGTAGAAACAATAACAATTCCATCGGCTTTTGGGTAAGGTAAGTCATTAGAAGAAGAATAAAATCTTCTTCCCGGTTTTGAAAAAAGATTAACCTGGGAAAAGGCAGGAACACTGTTTTGACCATAGGCCAATTTTATTTCAAGAGCTTTTTTGTCTTCTTGCTGTTTATAATCGGCAATATAACCAGCTTTCTTTAAAACATCAGAAACCAATCTGACTAATTTTGAATTACCAACTATAACCTCTTGTTTATTAGCAAGATAAGCGTTTTTTAATCTAATTAAATAGTCTCCTATTGTATAATTCATTTTTTTACCAAGTTGCCTTTTTTACTCCAGGCAATTCTCCTTTTGAAGCTAATCTTCTAAAACATAATCTGCATAGACCAAAAAATCTCAAATAGCCTCTTGGACGCCCACAAAGCTGGCATCTATTAGTATGTCTGTTTTTATATTTTAACTTTTTTTCCTCCCTAACTATTTTTGATTTACTTGCCATCTTTCTCCTTTGTAAATACACAACCCAACTTCTCTAATAATAATCGAGCTTCTTTTAAATTTTCAGCCTTGGTCACTAACGTAACCTCTAGACCTCTAACTTTTTTAACCTTGTCAACTTGGATTTCGGGAAAAACTATTTGTTCGGAAAAACCAATAGTATAGTTATAATCACTATCAAACCCCCGAGTAGATAAACCTCTAAAATCTCTCAATCTTGGAACAACAAAAGAAAAAAGTCTTTCGATAAAGTCATACATTCTTTTGCCCCTTAAAGTTACTTTGAGACCTATTGGGTCACCTTGTCTTAACTTAAATCCCGAAATAGATTTTTTAGCCTTGCATATTACTGGCTTTTGCCCAGTTATTGCTGAAAGTTCTTCAACCGCAGGCTCAATTACCCCTTTATCTTCCTTTGCATCAGGAATCCTCATATTAATAACTACTTTTTTTATTCCAGGTAAAGATAAGGGGTTATTCTTTTTTAACTCCTTAGCAAGTTGATCTTTTATATCGGTATTTATTTTATTTACTAGCATCTTTTCCTCCGTCAACTAATTCATTGCATTTTTTGCATATTCTATATTTGGAATCTTTTTCAACCCTAAAACCAATTCTGGTAGGTTTTTTGCAATTTGGACAAATCACAGCTAGTTTAGAAATAGCCAAAGGCTTTTCTACTTCCAAAATTCCTCCCGGGTGATCCTTTCCTCGCGCTTTTACATGTTTCTTAACTATATTAATACCCTCGATTAAAGCTGAACCCTGTATAGGAAATACTTTCCTAACAACTCCTTGACGTGAGCGATCTTTTCCGAGCAAGACTTCAACTTTGTCACCTTTTTTAATTTTTAATTTAATTTTATTTGTCTTCATATCATTTCCTTTGCAAGAGAAGCGATTTTAGTAAAACCTTTTTCTCTAATCTCTCTAGCAATGGGGCCAAAAATTCTGCTTCCCATAGGATTTCCTTGATCATCTACTATTACAGCTGCATTGTCGTCAAATCTAATATAAGAACCATCTTTTCTTCGGTATTCTTTTTTTGTTCTCACTATAACAGCGCTGACCTTTTGCTTTTTGGAAACCATACCATAAGGAATAGCATCTCTTACAACTGCTAAAACCAGATCTCCAACTCCGGAATAATATCTTCTTGACCCACCCTTAAGATGAATTATCTGAAGCTTTTTAGCTCCCGTGTTATCGGCTGGTACTAATGTCGTTCTGAATTGAACCATGTTATAGAATTTTAATTACTTTAAATTTTTTTAACTTTGATATTGGTCGGCATTCTACAATTTCAACCATGTCTCCTAATTTTGCTCCAATTTCATTATGAGCAAAAAACTTTTTTCTATTAGAAATAACTTTTCTATAAAGAGGATGAGGCATTCTTTTCTCCCAAATAACCTTAACTGTTTTTTCCATAGAAGCAGATATCACCTTTCCGGTGAATTTCTTAACAAGTTTATTTTGGTTGTTTTTTTGACTGTCTTTCTCGACAGTTTTTCCTTTTTTACTTTTCATTTTTATTTTTGGTTTTTGCCATCTCTTTCTCTCTGAGAATAGTTTTAATAACAGCCACTTCATCCAATAACCTTGAAAGGCTATTGGTGTCTTTAAGCTGATTCAAACCAAGCTTTATTCTAACATCATTTTTCTCTTTTTGCTTGCTTTCAAGCTCTAAAACCAGCTTGTTTAAAGACATCTCTCTTAATTTCTGTCTATCGTTTTTCTTCATTTATTAATCCTTCTTAACAATCTTTGTGGGAAAAGGAATTTTGTTACTTGCTCTGTCAAGAGCTTGCAAGGCTAATTCGTCCTCAATTCCACCTAGCTCAAATAATATTTTTCCTTTTTTAATTACAGCTACATAAGTATCTACATCTCCTTTTCCTGCTCCCATTGTCGAACCTGGAGCTTTTTTTGTAATAGGTTTATCTGGAAAAACTCTGATCCAAATCTTTCCCCCTCTTTTTGTAAAGTTGGCTATTGTTCTTCTGGCGGCTTCAATTTGAGCAGCCGTAAACCAGCCTTCACCCAAGCTTTTTATGCCATAATCCCCAAAGGCAAGCCTAAAACCAGACTGAGCATTGCTCCTGATTGATCCCCTAAATTGTTTGCGATATTTTGTTCTTTTAGGCTGCATCATTTCGCTTCACCTTTATTAATGTAAACTTTAATCCCTATATATCCTGATCTTGTCAATACAGGCAAATAACAGTAGTCAATATCAACTCTTAAGGTACTCAAGGACACCTCTCCACGATAAAACTTTTCTTGTCTTGATATCTCCACTCCATTCAATCTACCTTTAATAATAATTTTTACGCCCTTAGCACCAGCATTCATAACTCTTTCCATAACTTGATTTACAACTCTTCGATATGGCATTCGCTTCAAAATTTGATAAGCCATTTTATTAGCAACGACATTGGAAGAAAGATCTGCGTTCTTAAACTCTTCGACTTGAATTTCCAAGTTTTTTTGCGGATTTTCTATCGAAACCATAGAAACTAACTGTTTTTTCAATTCTTCAAGTCCTTTTCCACCTCTGCCAATTACCAATCCTGGTCTAGTCACAACTAAAATAATTTTGATTCTCTTATTAAAACGCTCGATAAAAATATCTGCAAGACCCATGGAGTTAAGTTTGCTCTCTAAATACTCTCTAATTTTGACATCTTCAAGTATTATGTTTTTATAATCATGTTTGCCAGCAAACCATTTTGATTTCCAGTGACCGCCTACCTCATGATTTCCAAGTCTCATGGCAATTGGATTAGCTTTATGACCCATTTTTAGCGACTCCTTCTACTTCAACAATTAGATGACTCATTCTTTTTTGAATTAAACCTCTATTAAATCTTGAACTATGTGATTTGTCCATTCTTTTTAATCTAGGTCCTTCATTAACCATTAGAGCTTTAAAAATTAGACTGTCTCTATCCAGGTTATAATTATTTACAGCATCGGATAAGGCAGTCTTTATTGCTTTTGACAAAATCTCTCCGCCTTTCATATTTAAATATTTCAGTCTAATTAAGCTCTTGTCAGGATTAAGGTCTCTAACAGAGTTGATAACTAATCTTAGTTTTCGAGGTGAAATCCTTAAGAACTTTGCCTGTGTTTTAACAATAATCTTTTCCGGTTTTTTCTCAGATTTTTTCACTTTCTTAACTACAGGCTTTGACTTGACTAGCTTGGTTTTTTTAACAATTTTTTCTGCCATTTTTATGTTTTTTCTATAACCCTCTTAACTACTCTTCCATGCCCTCTAAATGTTCTGGTGGGAGAAAATTCCCCCAATCTATGTCCAACCATATCTTCCGAAACAAAAACATTTATAAACTTTCTTCCGTTATGCACCAAAAAAGTATGACCAATAAACTCAGGAGAAATCTGACTTGCTCTTGCCCACGTTTTGACCGCCTCTTTTTTGCCAGATTCATCGAGCTTCTTAATCTTTTTTACTAAACCTTCGTCTACATATGGTCCTTTTTTTGAGCTTCTTGACATAAATTTTTACATAAAATTAAACAATGTTAACTTTATTTTCCCCTTTTTAATATAATTCTATCTGAATATTTAACTTTTTTTCTCGTCTTTTTACCCATTGCTTTTCTTCCCCAAGGAGTCTTCGGCGATTTCATACCAACACCCTTTCGACCCTCTCCTCCTCCGTGAGGATGAGAACCAGGGTTCTGGGCTACTCCTCTAACAGTTGGTCTAATCCCTCTTCTTATATTATCTCCTGCTTTCTTAAGCTTCTTGTTCGATAAGGAAGGGTTACTCACTTGACCTATGGTCGCATAAGCATCTGACTTAAAAACCCTAATCTCTCCAGATGGCATCTTAATATGAACTTCATCGCCTTCTTTACTTTGGATTAATGCCATGCTTCCTGCACTCCTTATTAATTGACCTCCCTTTCCGGGAACAATCTCCAAATTATGAATTGGAACACCCATTGGAATATTTTTTAACTTCATAGCATTACCTAAACTTATTGCTGCCTTATCTTTGGAAACAACCAAATCTCCAACTTTTAATTTGTCAGGGGAGACAATATATCTTCTTTCACCATCAACGTAAAGCAAAAGTGCCAAACTAGCACTTCTATTGGGATCATATTCGATACTTTCAACTTTTGCTTGAATATCTCTTTTATTTCTTTTCCAATCTATCGCTCTTAAAAATCTCTTATGTTCTCCCCCTTGATGACGCACTGAAACCCTTCCCAATGCTCCTCGGCCACCATGTTTTTTTCTTATGGTATACAATTTCTTTTTTAACATTATTATTTTGTTGAAATGGTCAACTGCTTAATTTTTTTATTACCCTTGATGTAAACAATGGCTTTTTTTCTCTCCGGTAGATTATACACCCTTCTTTTCTTCAAATTATTTTTCTTCTTTCCCTTTACTCTAATAGTGTTTACTTTATCCACCTCGACACCAAACATTTTTTCTATCAACTGTTTAACCTGGTTCTTGTTAGCAGTTTTATCAACGTAAAACTGATATATACCCTTCTCCTGATCAATCAAAGACTTTTCACTTACAATTGGTTTAATCCTGGTTAACATAGTCATTTGGTACTTATCCTATCTTTCTTAAAATTTTGTTGCAAGTATTCAACTGCTGATTTATTTAAAACCAACACATCACAATTTATAACCTCAAAAACGTTCAAAAGTTTTACATTTACTATAGAAAAGTTTAGTTTCTTATCCAGGCTCTTTAAACCCCTCAAGCTCCTAAGTGTCTGAACTTTCGCCCCATCATAGACAAAACATGTTTTTCCTTTGTCAAACTTTTGTCCCTCTAAAAGCTTAGAAAAATACTTCTTAGCTTCCCCTGTCTTTTTAAATTCAGATTTAAAGTCAGCAACAACAATTATTCTATTATTTTTTAACTTATCACTTAAAAGCGAGTGAAGAGCTAATTTCTTTAGTCCTTTTGATAACTTTAGGTCAAAATTCTGATCTCCTCTAGGTCCATGAGCTACACCGCCACCAACGAATATTGGTGCAAACCTATCCGAATGTCTTGCTCTTCCTGTGCCTTTTTGAGGCCAAATTTTTGCCCTACTACCACTAACTTCGCTTCTTGTTTTTGATTTAGCGTTAGCATTCCTTCTTCGAGACAAATACACCCTCACTGCCTGAGATATTGCTTTAGGGCTTGGTTTAATACCAAATACTTCAGGATCGAGTTCTAAACTACCAGCAGTTTTACCCGAAAGAGGTAAAACGGCAACATTAAAAATATTGACTGACTTTTTAACTGTCGTTTTTTTGGTCTTTTTACTGGTATCTTTTTTACTATTCATTTTTTTGGGAGTTTATTTCTTTTTACTAACTTTCTTTACTTTTTTAACTTTATTTTCTTCAGCAACTTTATCTTCGTTTTGTTTGTCTAAATTTAACTCAATAAATTTCTTGCTTGATCCTGTCTTGGTTAGATATACCCAGCTAAATATATGTCCTGGCACAGCACCTTTAATCCAAATTTCATTTGTTTTTGGATCAACATTAACTACTTCTAGGTTATCGATTGTTATTTTGGCATTCCCATAATGACCAGGCATCTTTTTGCCCTTCAAAACTCTTCCAGGTGTTTGAGCACCAATTGACCCTGGAGCTCTTTCTCTGTCTGACTGTCCTCTGGTTTTTGGCTGTGAGTGAAATCCCCATCTTTTAATCACTCCAGCGAAACCTCTGCCCTTACTTATTCCTGTTGCTTTTACTCTATCTCCAGGCTTTAAAATTTCGACAAGCTTAATTTCGTCTCCTCTTTTTACTTCTCCATCAATAAGTTTAGCCTCAAAAATAGTGTTAAAGTGTTTTTTTACTCCAGCCTTTTTTAAAATACCTTTTATTGAATTACTTATATTTTTTTTCTCACTGTCTGTGCTTATCAATTTAACCTTATTATCTGGCAAAATATCAGCTACTATTGCAGGTGAGGCAGTTAAAACTGTCAAGGGAACTAGTTTACCTTCCTTATCAAAGGACTGTTTCATTTCACCTTTCCTAGTTATTATTCTATTCAGTTGCATTTTCAGATTCTTAAGTAATATTTTTTGCCAAACAAAAAGGGGCCGGAGCCCCTTGGATATTTTTTAGTGCTCTCGAAAACTATCTAAAATTGTTACCTTGCTTCAGTTTATAAATCTGATATAGATTAAAATACATATTAATTTACATCTTAACTTCAACTTGAACTCCTGCTGGGAGCTCTAAATGTTGAAGACTATCCATTACCCTACTATTGGCTTCAAGAATATCTATCAGCCTTTTGTGAGTCAGTATTTGGAAATGCTCTCTGGCATCCTTATCGGTATGAGGACTGGTTGTGACAACAAAGACTCTTCTTTTTGTAGGCAAAGGGATAGGACCCACTACCTGGGCTCCACTGGTCACAACTGCCTCGATAATCTTAGCAGCAGCCTCATCGATTACTCTATGATCATAAGATTTTAAACGTACTCTGATTTTATTCACTTTTTCCTTTTTAAATTACTTGACTGACAAGAAATAGGGCAAAATCTCCTCATGGTTTTAATTGCCTATGAGGAGGTTGCTAATATTTTTTTACTTAATAATTTCGGTAACAACACCTGCGCCAACTGTAAGTCCACCTTCTCTAACTGCAAATCTCTGTCCCTTTTCCAAAGCTACTGGCTTTATTAGTTCAACATCAATATTTGCATTGTCACCAGGCATAACCATCTCTACACCTTCAGGGAGCTTTACATTTCCTGTTACATCAGTTGTCCCTGCGTAAATCTGAGGTCTATAACCTGTGAAAAATGGAGTGTGTCTTCCTCCTTCTTCCTTCTTTAATACATAAGCCTCAGCCTTAAATTGAGTGTGAGGAGTAATGCTTCCTGTTTTAGCTAAAACCATACCTCTTTCAATATCTTCCTTTTCAACACCTCTTAATAAAAGTCCAACATTGTCGCCAGCTTGACCTTCGTCTAATGTTTTCCTAAACATTTCAACTCCGGTGACAACGGTTTTTCTGGTGTCGCGCAAACCGACAATTTCAACTTCTTCATTTACCTTGACCCTACCTCTGGTAATTCTACCAGTAGCAACAGTTCCTCTTCCCTTAATTGAGAAAACATCTTCAATTTGCATTAAAAATGGTTTATCAAGTTCTCTTTCGGGTGTAGGAATAAAATCGTCAACGGCTTTCATGAGTTCAAGAATTTGTTTTTCAGATTCAGCATCACCTTCAATGGCTTTTAAAGCAGAACCCCTGATAATAGGCACATTATCGCCATCAAATTTATATTTATTTAAAAGATCCCTAATTTCAACTTCTACTAAATCTAAAAATTCAGGATCATCTACCAAATCAACCTTGTTTAAAAATACTACCATCGAAGGAACATTCACCTGACCTGCAAGGAGAACGTGTTCCCTTGTCTGAGGCATTGGTCCATCTGCAGCTGATACAACTAAAATAGCACCGTCCATCTGAGCAGCACCAGTAATCATGTTTTTAACATAATCTGCGTGCCCGGGACAGTCAATATGAGCATAATGTCTTTTATCAGTCTCATACTCTACGTGGGCAACAGAAATAGTTACTATTTTACTTGCATCTCTAACAGCCCCTCCCTTAGCAATCTCTGCATACTTCATCTCTTTAGCCTTGCCCTCTTTGGACAAAACTTTAGTGATAGCAGCAGTTAAAGTTGTTTTTCCATGATCGACGTGACCAATGGTACCAATGTTTACATGTGGTTTTGTTCTATCAAATTGATCGGCCATTTTTTATTAATCCTCCTTAAAAATTTAAACTTTGAAATTGTAACATTAACTTAGTTGTTTTTCAATTTAAACATTAACAAAGCGCATCACGCTTATGTTTTTTACGTGACTCATAGTTAATAATTAAATCCAATTAATCTAAAAAACGAAACTCATTCAGATTTTGTTTCTGGCTTGTTGGCCATAAGCTCAACCTGGATATTTTTTGGTATCTCCTCGTAGTGAGAAGGTTCAGCGTAAAAAGAACCCCTACCCTGAGTAAGACTTCTAATTATTGTAGCATATCCCCTTATATTGGCAAGCGGGACAAGAGTATTTATGAGCCTCATCTTTCCCCTGGCTTCATTGCCTAATATTTGAGCTCTTTTGGCAGACAAATCTCCTATAACAGTTCCCATATGCTCCTCAGGAACAGTGATTTCCATCTTCATAATAGGTTCTGTCATCGTTGGTTCAGCTTTTTTAACTGCGTCCTGAAAAGCCATGGAACCTGCAATTTTGAAAGCCATATCTGAAGAATCAACCTCATGGTAAGAACCATCATATACAATTATTTTAGTATCAACCACAGGAAAACCGGCTAAAACTCCCTTTTCGGCCGCTTCTCTCACTCCCTTCTCAATAGCAGGAATATAGACATTAGGAATAGTTGCTCCTTTGATTTGTGACTCAAACACAACACCTTCACCTTTATCCAAAGGCTCGATCTTAATCAAACAATGTCCATATTGACCCCTGCCTCCAGTCTGCCTGATGTATTTGCCTTCACCTTGGGCAGGTACCGTAATAGTTTCTCTGTAAGCAACCTGTGGTTTACCCACCTTAACATTCAGTCCAAATTCTCTTTTCATCCTATCAATAATAATTTCCAAGTGAAGCTCTCCCATACCGGATAAAACGGTTTGGCCAGTTTCCTGGTCTGTTTTAACTGCCAAGGTCGGATCTTCCTCTAAAAATTTGCTTATGGATTGACCTAATTTTTCCTGATCAGCTTTACTTTCAGGCTCAATTGCCAAAGAAATAACAGGGTCAGCAAATTGAATAGATTCAAACATAACAGGATGAGAAGAATCACAAAGCGTATCTCCGGTCCCAGATTCCCTCAAGCCAATGGCAGCCACAATTTCTCCGGCATATCCTTCTTCGATTCCCTCTCTCTTGTCGGCATGCATTAATAAAAGTCTTCCGACTCTTTCAGTTGTATCTTTATTAGTATTTAAAACACTTATTCCTGACTTCAATACTCCTGAATAAATTCTTAAATAGGAAAGTTTACCTACGTGAGGATCTGTCTGTACCTTAAACAATAAAGCAGACATAGGCTCCTTATTATCAGGCTTTCTTTCCTCTTTATCCTGTGTTTTGGGATTAATACCGGAAACAGGAGGAAGATCAATCGGTGAAGGAAGATAATCAACAACCCCATCCAAAACTGGCTGAACTCCTTTATTTCTTAAGGAAGTTCCGCAGTAAATAGGTACTAGTTTATTGGAGATAACAGTTCGTCTCAAGGCTTTCTTTAACTCCTCAACAGATAATTCTTCATCGTTTAAAAACTTCTCCATAAGAGCTTCGTCCTCTCCAGCAATCTCCTCAACAAGCTGAGACCTATACTCTTTTAGCCTGTCTTGGTGTACGGCAGGAACATCGCTTACCGAATATTCAACTCCAAGCTCATCCTTATCCCAAATGATCATTTTTTGATCCAAAACAGAGATTACACCTTTAAAATCATGTTCTTTACCTACAGGAATGGTTAATATTGCCAGTTTCTTGCCAAATCTATCTTTAATCATGCTAACTGTATTCTCAAAGTCAGCGCCAATTTTGTCCATTTTATTAATAAACACCAACCTGGGGACTTTATACTTATCTGCTTGATGCCAAACAGTTTCAGATTGCGCTTGAACACCCTCTTCTGCATCAAAAACCATAATGGCTCCATCAAGAACCCTTAAAGCTCTTTCAACCTCAGCAGTAAAATCTACATGCCCGGGAGTGTCTATGAGATTTATTCTAAAGTCTTTCCAAAAAGTGGTAATTGCAGCTGATACTATAGTGATTCCTCTTTCTCTTTCTTGTTCCATCCAATCGGTAACTGTAGTACCCTCGTCAATATCACCAAGTTTATATGTCCTTCCTGAATAAAAAAGGATTCTTTCGGTTGTTGTGGTTTTACCAGCGTCAATATGGGCAATAACGCCTATATTTCTAATTCTGTCTAGAGAAATATCTCTATTTTTTGTAACTTCAATTGCTTGAGCCATTGTTCCTCCAGTTTTGTTTGTTGATATTTAACTTACTTCTTTTCATTATTATTTATTTTTTTTAAAAAAATCTGCCCCCAAAAGGAGCATTTTAATATATTATAAAAGCGGTAATTGACGCAGATAAGCTAAACTTACCACCTCAAATGAGCAAATGCTTTGTTGGCTTCTGCTGCTTTTTCCATTTCACGCCTCTTGCTGACAGCTCCACCTTCACCTTTAGCTGCATCCATAATTTCAGCTGCCATTTTTTCGGAAAAGGTTCTGAAAGAGGAATTTGGTCTCTTTCTTGATTCCTCAACCAACCATCTTAAGGAAAGAGAATCCTTTCTCTTGCTTCTAACTGGCATAGGAACCTGATATGCGGCTCCGCCAATTCTTCTTGATCTAACTTCAAGTTCTGGACGGATATTATCTAATGCCTGGTTAAAAACCTCCATTGGATCTTTCTTTGTCTTCTTGGCTATGCTTTCCAAAGCCCCATAAATATGTTTTCTAGCTATGGTTTTTTTACCGCTGATCATAACCATATTAATAAGTTTGCTGATATGTTTGCTAGCAAATACTGGATCAGGTGTTGTTTGTCTGGTTTCAATTATCCCTTTTCTTGGCATGATGATTAAGCCTCAGCTGAATCTGAGTCTTTTCCTCCTTTTGTTAATTTTGCACCATATTTACTTCTTGATGTCTTTCTACCCTCAACTCCACCAACATCAAGCTTACCTCTAATAAGATGATATTTCACTCCTGGTAAATCTCGAACTCTTCCGCCTCTAATTAATACTACGGCATGCTCAGCAATATTATGTCCAATACCAGGAATATATACTGTAACCTCTTTTTTATTCGATAATCTAACTTTTGCTACTTTTCTTAAAGCAGAATGAGGCTTTTTTGGTGTCATGGTTTTCACAGAAGTAACCACTCCTCTTTTTTGAGGAGAAAGCACATCTGTGATCCTATTTTTAATAGGATTAAACATGCCTCTAAGAGCCGGACTCTTGGACTTAGATTTTTTCTGCTTTCTTGGTTGTCTAATTAATTGATTAAATGTTGGCATTTTTTCACTCCAATTCAACACGTTTTTTAGTAACGGGAATTAAGCGTCCTATGATAACATTTTCTTTCATGCCTATCAATTTATCTTCTCTGCCTAAAATCGCCGCATCAGTTAAAATGTTGGTTGTTTCCTGGAACGAAGCAGATGATAACCAGGAATTTGTGTTCAAAGATGCCTGAGTCACCCCAAGTAAAATATGTCTTCCCTGAGAAACAGCTCCTTTATCCTTCTTTGCAGCTTCGTTTATTTCATCGAAAGTGATCTCATCAACATATGATCCGATCAATAATTCTGTATCCCCCGGAGAAGTAATTTGAATTCTGCTGCTCATCTCATGAATTATAACTTCGAAATGTTTATCATGGATGGTAATACCTTGAGACTCATATACTTTCTGGATCTCATCCATAAGATATTGTTTAGCTTCTTCCAAGCTCCTAAGCTCCATTAACTGTCTGACATCAACAGAACCGGCAACTAACTGTGTTCCCATGCTGATTTCTTGTCCATCCTGAACCAAAATTTTAGATCCTTTAGGAACAATATATTCTCTAATATCTTCCTTGCTTTTTACTCTAATTAATATAGCTTCATCCGATTCTGTAAGCCTGACTTTACCGGTAATTTCAGAAAGAACTACGGGTGATTTTGGTGTTCTCATCTCAAACAATTCTTGTACTCTTGGTAAACCCTGAGTAACATCTAAACCGATAACACCTCCTGAATGCTTAGTTCTTAATGTTAGCTGAGTACCTGGTTCTCCAATCGACTGAGCTGCCATAATACCTACAGGTACGCCGATTTCGACTGATTTCCTATTGGATAAATCCCACCCATAACAAGCCGAACAAATTCCTTGTTTTGATTCACAAGTTAAAGGAGATCTAACTTTAACGCTTGTTATTTTAGATCCACTTATTTGTGCAAGCTTCTCTTCATCTATAATCTCTCCCTTAGCAACAATGACTTTTTTACCATCTTTTATATCTTCGGCTGCTACTCTGGAAATTAACCTGTCTTCAAAAGATTCAGCTCTTTCTCCTGATTTTTCGACTTCAATCCATCTTTTAGTTCCGCAGTCAAGTTCTCTGACAATAGCAGCATGAGAAACATCAACTAACTTTCTGGTTAAATATCCTGCATCTGCAGTCTTAAGAGCGGTATCTGTTAAACCTTTTCTCGAACCTCTAGCTCCTGTTACATATTCAAAGACTGATAAACCCTCTCTGAAACTTGACTTAGTGGGTAGTGGAACAATTCTTCCCAAAGGATCAACAACTAATCCTCTAATACCAGAAACTTGTTTAATCTGATCCTGCGATACTCTTTTTACACCTGCGCCGCTAATCATTTTGATAGGAGAATCGGACTCAAGCAATGCCCATGTCATGGCTGCAATTCTATCGGTTGTTTCCAACCAAACATCTCTAGATAATCTTATTTTCTCTTCTTCGGTAATAAGCCCCTCAGCAAAAGTTGAATCTATACCCTCAACTCTTTTATTAGACTCCTTGATAATCTGAGCTTTTTCAGGTAAAGAACCAGAATCAGAAATAGCCAGAGACAAACCGGATAAAGTCATGCCCCAAAATCCGAAATCTTTAATTTTATCAACCAAATTAACATAATCTTTATTTGTATAATTTGTAAAAACATTGGCTAATATTTTTTTAATGACTCCGCTATTAATTGATTCATTTACAAAACCATAGTTCTTGGGAAGAATCTGATTAAATAGCAATCTCCCAACCGTAGTAAGCATTACTTCCTGATCAATTTTAACTCCAACTAAATCTCTTAAAGCGACCTTTTTCAGCTCATAAGCATTGATGGCCTCAGAGTCGCAAGAAAAATACTTAATTGATTCAGGTAATTTATTCTCTTGTTTATATTTTTCCCATACCCCCAAATCGCTTTGTTTGATCGAAGTGGCAAAATAGCATCCCACGATCATCTCCTTACTAGGAACATTTACTGGAGAACCATCAGCAGGTTTTAGCAAGTTTTCTGAAGAAATAATCTTCTTTTTTGACTCTTTCTGAGCCTTTTTAGACAGAGGCAACAAAACAGCCATCTGATCTCCATCAAAATCAGCATTAAAACCTGAAGTAACACAAGGGTGCAATCTAATGGCTAAATCGTCAGTTAGTATTGGATAAAATCCCTGCACAGATAGTTTGTGTAAAGTTGGAGCTCTATTAAGCAATACAAGCTTATTCTGAACTACTTCTTCAAGAATATCGTAAACCTCGGAGATCCTATGATCCAAAAGGTTTTTGGCACTTTTTATGTTTGGGGCTAGTCCTCTCAACATCAATTCTCTTAAGATAAATGGTCTAAAAATTTCAAGAGCGATTTCTCTTGGAAGTCCGCATTGATCTAGGTTCAATTCAGGTCCAACCACAATCACACTTCTGCCTGAATAATCAACTCTTTTACCAAGCAAATTCTTTCTAAATCTACCTTTTTTACCCCTTAAAAGATCTGACAGTGATCTTGGAGGAGTTCTTCTCCTGGTCAATCTTGCCTTTGATTTCGAAGCATCGATTAAACTATCAACTGCTTCTTGAAGCATTCTTTTTTCATTTCTAATAATGATTTCAGGTGCATCAAGTTCTGTTAATCTTTTTAATCTGTTATTTCTATTAATTACTCTTCTATATAAGNNCTTGAAGCATTCTTTTTTCATTTCTTAAAATAATTTCAGGAGCTCCCAAAGAAATTAGCCTCTTAAGTCGGTTGTTCCTGTTAATTACTCTTCGATAGAGGTCATTAAGATCCGAGGTAGCAAACCGACCTCCGGTCAATTGAACCATGGGTCTTAACTCAGGAGGGACAATAGGTAAAGATTTTAGAACCATCCATCGAGGATCAATCCCAGATTTCAGCATTCCATTGGTTACTCTCAATCTCTGAATAATTTTGTTTTTCTTGGGCTTGCTTTTAGTTTTCTTCATCTCTTTACGTAAAGACTTTGCGGTTTGTTCTAGGTCAATTCGAGAAAGAGCTTCTAAAACAGCCTCAGCACCCATCTTTACCTCGAAGAAATCAGCAGCTCCGTATCTTTCTAAATGGTAATACTCCTGCTCTGAAAGAGTATTAAAAACCTCAAGACCATTAATTCTCGCTTGCAAAGTATCGGCAAGGGTTTTAACTTTATCTCTTTCTATATTTAACCTTTCCTTGATTTGTCTGGCTCTTTGACTAAAGTTAACTGCAATTTCTTTTTGGGCAATTTTAAGCTGATCACTATTTTTAATCTTTTTGCTTAGTTTCTCTTTTTCTAATTTTAATTGAGTTTTTAAGGTGTCTCTCTCTTCTCTGGCGCTATCTCTTAAAATTTCTATTTCTTGTTTTACTCCTTCTTTAAGGTTACTTGTGGCCACATCTATTTTTGATTTGTCCACATTAACAACAAGATATCTAGCAAAGTAAAC
>DIVO01000037.1 GCA_002428285.1 Patescibacteria group bacterium UBA6130
CAAAAAAGCTCACAGCTCCTGACTTATCTAAAATGCTTGAGTCAAACTGGCATCGCGAAGGTTTTGCCACCAAAAAATACGCTTTAGAAAGCAAAAACCAAGTTAAGAAAATGCTTAAAAAATTCTATGAACATGGGTTTGAGTACAATAAAATAGGACAAGTTATAGCCTTGGAACAACCTTTTAATATTAAAATCGATTCTAATTTAACCATCAAAGGAGTAATTGATCGAATCGACAATATTGAAAATGATCTGATTGAGGTCATCGACTACAAAACCGGTTCCAGGGTGCCTTCACAAAAAGAAGTTGACAATAACCTTCAATTAACAATATATGCTTTAGCCATTAACAATCTCAAAGGTTTTTCCTTTAGTCGTTCAGCAGAAAAAATATTGCTCAGTCTCTATTACTTAGAAGAGGGTGTAAAAATCTCAACCCGCAGAACCCAAGATCAGCTTATGCTGGCAAAAAAACTCGTTATAAAAATGGCCGATAAAATGGAAAATGAGAAACTTCTACCCAAACCAAATAGACCTTATCCTTGTGATTTTTGTGAATATAAGCTTCTTTGCGATGCATACAAGTAATTAGAACAATCGAAGCTTGTGTTACACATTAAGCAGAGCTTGTGCTGCGCATTAAGCGGAGCTTGTTTTCAATTAAGTAAAGCTTGTTTGCAATTAACCAAACCTAAAAGAACTTTGGTTGTTTTCAATTAAGCTTCTTTGCGATGTATATAAAAACATTTAAAAATAATATATTCATAATCGTTACAACAACAAATTTTGGTAAAATTATATGTGAAAACTTTCTTTGCAGGTATTGACCCCGGATCGATCGACGGAAAAACTACTGGCATTTGCTTTCTAAAAAAGAATTTAGGTTTTCGTTTACAAACTGGAGTCATTGCCGGAAAATATATTCAAAGAGTCTTATCGGCTAAAGAAGGCAAAATCGCCGTAGCAGCAATTAGATCACCCGCGCAAATCGGTCATGGCAAAGGAGATATGAGATTATGGGAAAAATACCTCTCGCAGAAAGCATTTAAAAAAAGGGGTCTTTCTGCTCTTCCACCATCTTTTGTTCCAAAAGTCATGGCCACTGGTATTATTGCAAGAGATTACTTGGCAGATCATGGTTTAGTAGAAAATAAAACCATTATAGAAACCCACTATCCTTTATTGGAAAAAGTTATAAAAAAAACAGTTATAGACAGATTTATGCCCAAAAGAAAAATATTTAAAAGCGAACACGAATATCAGGCTTATTTATGCAGTATCGTTGCCTATCTTCATAATAACAAAGAAACATTTTGGATTGGTTACAAGGATGGATTAATGTTTCTTCCAAAACCAAAATATTGGTATAAGAAAGCCTGGAACTTTTTTAACTATCAATGGCAAAAAAAGCATATCTTTAGGTATAAACACCTAAAAACAGATTTGACGGCATTAAAATTTTGAGGCTATCTTCTTTTTTAACCTTAATAAACCCCATCTCATCTTATTGGCAGTTAAAGCTGAGGTATAAAAAATTGGGTTGACCACCAGATCCCATGCTCCGGAAGATTTAACTAATTCTCCTCCATATCCCTGTTTAAAACGATGAAATCCATACCAAGGGTGAAAAACATCAGGATCAGGACCCATACTTCCCCACATATCAAATTTTTTCGCTCCAATTGATTGACCATACTTAATTGCCTCCCAGCATAACAGGTTGCTAGCCATTAAATTTCTCATACTTGATGAAGACGCCCCATAAGGATAATAAATCCTATCTTTAAAATTAAAAATCATCCAAGCGCCTAATACCGCTTTGTCTTTTTTAGCGATAAAGATGTTTGCCATGGAAGACATATGTTTAAATAACAACCTAAAGTACTGAGGGTTATGCATATAAAATCCTTGCCTTTCGACCGTATCTTCGAATAAAAGTTTAATAAACTCTTCTAATGCCTGAGGTGAATTATCAATTGACACACTAACACCCTTACGCTCCGAAAGACCGATATTGTAACGGGTTTTAGGGTGCATATTATCCATCAACTCCTTTTGATCTCTACTTATGTCCAAAACGAAAGTATGTTGGGAAAAAATATTTTCTTTAGCATCAATAAGATTAAGCTTTTGGTACTCTGTTTTGTTTTTCTCAATAAAACGAGGATTTAGCTTGCCCTTTAAATTTTCATATCTTTCCTGAATATCCTCAGGTTCAAATTTTATATAAATGGCTTTTTTTTCTCGAGCTACTTCTTTTACAGCTTCGACCATTTCCCTATCGGGAATCGGTCCTTTGGGGAAATAACCGACACTAAAACCCAAAGGCAGATGTGAAAAAGTTACCTGCCAAGCTTTAACAAACTTTCCCTGATCGAATAGCCCAAACCTTTCTACCTCAAGACCTGTTTCCGACTTAAACTCTCCCCATTCCCATGATTGCAATGGGTGATAAACATAACGATTATATTCATCTTTCTCTTTGGAAGTTATTTTTCTGATAATCATATCTTTTTATTAACATCAGATTACCATATTTCGGACTATGCTGAGGATTGAGAAACTACCAATCATCTTCGTCATCATCAAAATCATCTTCCCAAATATCGTCCTCTTTTCTAAAGGAATTGTCATTTAAGAGGTGATCGGGAATATCGAGTAAAAACTGTGATGGCGCATTATAATTTGTCTGTCCAAAATACATTCTTTTTGAAGCAAAGGTTAAATAAAGCCTCTTTTTGGCTCTCGTCATTCCCACATAACAAAGTCTCCTCTCTTCTTCCAGTTTTTCCTTATCTTCAATATTTTGAGCATGGGGCAATAGACCTTCTTCCATACCTACTAAAAAAACATTTTCAAATTCCAAACCTTTACTGGCATGTATTGTCATTAACCTAACAGCATTGTCTTTTAATTTATCCTTCTGTTTTTCCTGTTGAGAATATTCTTGCTGAACCAAAGCTATATTTTCCAAAAAATTACCCAAATCTTTAAACTTAGTTGCAACTGACTTTAACTCTTCCATATTTTCAATTCTTCGGTAATCATCTTCATCATCAGGATCAAATTTATCCAAATAAGTGCTTGCTTCAAGCAGTTGCTCAATTAAATCAAAAGGTTCAATCTTATTAACATTATTGTCTTTCAAAAACTCCTTTACTTTTTGGGTTCTTCTAACCCCCATATTTTTTTTGATCCTATCCCAAGAAATCTCATCTTTAAAATTTAGAGCAACTCTTAACAGAGAGAGCAGATCCTTTATCTCTGCTCTGTCATAAAACTTCAGACCTCCGATCAAAACATAAGGAATGCTTTTTTGTAAAAACATTTCCTCAAAAACACGAGACTGAGCATTTGTCCGGTACAAAACAACAATCTCAGTTGGATCAACACCATAAAAATCCGTCAATTTTTTAATCTCATCGGCTACAAAGCCAGCCTCATCTATTTCAGAGTCTCCCTTGTAAACCGTTATCTTACTACCCATATTATTTTCCGTCCAAAGTTTCAAAATTGGATGGTTCTGATTTTTAGAAATCACGTTATATGCAGCATCGAGAATTGTCTGACTTGAACGATAATTTCTCTCAAGGTTAATTACATGCATACCTGGAAAATCCTTTTCTAAAGAAAGGATATTTTGATAGTTAGCTCCTCTCCAAGAATAAATCGCCTGAGAAGCATCTCCGACTACTGTTAAATTTGGATTTTTACCAGCCAAAAGTTTGGTAATACGATATTGAGCTTGGTTGGTGTCCTGATACTCATCAATCAAGAGATACTTAAAAATATTTCTATACTTATCACGAACATTTTTGTCTTCTCTTAATAATTCAACAGCTTTAAAAAGTAAATCGTCAAAATCAAGCGCCTGCATTTTCTCCATTTCTTTTTGATAAGCTTTATACACTTGAGAAATATTTTCATGAAAGCTACTTGAAGCATAGGTTGCAACATCTTCGGGAGTCATGAGTTTATTTTTCGATCCTGAAATAATAGATAGTATTAGTCTGGGTTTATACTCTTTTTCATCCAAATCATTCATTTTAATAACTTTCTTTACCAGCGCCTGCTGATCATTTTCATCATAAATGACAAAGTTATTATCAATACCTATGCTTTGTCCATCTCTTCTTAAGATGTAGGCACAGAAAGAATGAAAAGTCCCGGCAAATAATCCTCCAACCTTCTGGGATGTTACCATCTTAAGCAGTAAATTAAGCCTTTTTTTCATCTCTCCGGCGGCTTTATTTGTAAAAGTCAGCAAAAGAAGTTCTCCGGGTTTGACCTTCTTATTTCCAACCAACCAGGCTGCACGATGGGTTAGAACTCTAGTTTTTCCGCTTCCGGCCCCTGCCAATACAAGCAAAGGTCCCTTGTCATAAGTAACCGCTTCTTTTTGACGGTCATTTAGAAGGTCCAGTAAGTCCATAGGATTACATTCTAGCAGACAAACTCTTAATTGGGGGACATAAAAAAATATTAAAGTTTTAGGCGATAAATTTTCGTCTCCCCAGAAGAAAATACTTCTTCTCCCAATTTTGCAAATCTTTCCTTCACCAAGCCAGGATACTTTTCTTCTTCAAGTTCTCCTAAAAAAACATATTCAACCTGGTATTTTTTCAATAAATATTTAGCCACTCCTTCGTCTTCACCTTCATAGATCAATTTAACATCCGCCTGCCTGGCAGATGGTCCATCATATCCCCCTCTCCAAAGCCATTCATGCACGATCCATCCCTCAACTGTCGGCAATCCTGTCATTGAAGAGACACGATTAAACATCGTATAACTGTCTCCAACTGCCTCTAAAATTACACTTTGTTTTTTGACATTCTCTTTTAGCCATAAAATAGCCTCGTAATCATCTTTGTTGCTTTCTAAAAAGTTCAAACCATACAATCCTTTGTATCTCTCGGGTTTCAGTTCCCCATAATAGCCTTTAATTGCATAAGAGATATAATTCATGTGTCCGGCAAAACCCACAAGGAAGATTAGAGTAAACAGGATCTGAAGATATTTATTTTGCTCCAAAAATCCCTTAAGTCTAATTAGGATATATCCTCCCGCAAGTGCGAACATAACAAATGACTGATAAACAAGTTTAAACATCGTGTTGGCTCGATGATATTCAGCAATATAAATATCCTTTACATAAAAAATCTCAGGAATAATTAAAAGGGTTATAGAAATAATAAGAAGAGAAATTATAAAATTGTCTCCGGTTATTAGTTTCTTTTTGTTTTTTAGCCGCCAAAAAATAAATATTAAAAAACTGACTGAATAAAATAAGAAAAATCCCCAAAGAATCAAAAGCTGCCGCAAAAGAGATCTAGCATTCACAAATCCGATACCTTCAGTCATCGGACTAAATTCTAAAGCAAAAGGCAAAGCAAATACTATGCTTAAGAGTAATATAGGTACCCCGTAGGATATAAGACTTTTAAAAATACGCATATAATTGATTTTTCCCTTTTCCCCAAATATCAAAACCAAAAAAATTGCCAACGCAAGCACTCCCCCGTATATGGGAAAATCCCAGGAGTTAGTCATATACATGGCCGCTAAACATAAAGATAATGTAAAGATAAAATAATTAAGTTCTTTATTCTTTCCAGTCTTTTTCCCGATTTCAACCAAAAAAGCCACTAAAACCGACAGGTATAGTAAAACGGTAGGAATGTCGTTCATGTGACCGTGAAGATCGGCAACTACAAAAGAGTAAATTGGAAACTCATGGATAGTTTTATCATTAGGATTATTTGGGTTGTATCCAATAAATCTCGTAGCATCAGGATACCAATAAGTATCGCTTTCTCCCTTGATAGTGGCATAATAAGTTGAATGCAAATTGCCTCCTATGGTCAAAAGCATGGCAGAAATCAGACCAGCAACCAGTATCTCCTTTTTACCTATCTTTTTCAAAGAATTATTAGCTTTCTTTAATAAAAAAACCAAATTTGCAGATAAACTAAAGGTTAAGCTAAAGGCAAAAGCAAAAATTGTCCCCAATAACAAATTGTAAGTATAAGCAGAATCAATACCCGACAACTTAGTTACAACTGCTCCCTGAAGATGACCAAAATAATAATAATTTATACTTTCACCGGCAAACCACATGTCTTGTGGAGGAAAAAACTCAGATCTCAAAATTGAGTTAACAAACCCAAAGTCCATAAACTTCTCCAATCCTTCAATATTTGGCTGAAAGCCTCTAATCAAACTCCACGCGGCCAGACTGAGAAAGAATAATATTTCCTCGAAAACAAATACTTTCGCATTTTCTCGTATAACTTGACGATATTCGTTTAGCCCTTTCTTTTTCGAAATTAAAAGCATAATAATCAAAATCAGAAGGATAACAAACAAAACACTAGATTGGGTAAATGGTAGTAGGTGGAAGTAGCCTAAAACAAAAACTATAAAAGATAAAAGTATCCAAGAAAAAACTTTTGAGGCAATCCAACCTTTATCAAAAAATATATTTAAAATCCTACTCACCAGAGGAAAGGAGATTAGACCAAGAAAAAAGAATATCAGCCACCAATATCCAATTAACACAAGATCACTTGTCATTGTTTTTTAAGAAGTAATTTAACATAAATATTACAACTAAACCTATTATGCTTCCACCCAAAATATCAATAGGATAATGTAAACCGAAATATATTCTAGTATAATCCATAATTAATACTCCCGGCAAGGCAAGAATAAATATTTTTTTGTTGTAGAGAAAAAGAAAATACAGGACAATAATTCCCTTCATAGCGTGACCGGATGGAAAGCTTCCTTGAGAATATGAGGTAAGCCAATTGGGCGGAGTTGATCCTAATTCTAAAAATGGCCGACTCCAAGGAGAAAAATGCTTTAAAACCGTTTCAATAGTTTGGGCAATGACTAAAGACATCCAAAGAAAAAACAAAGATTTTTTGGTATTTTTAAACAAAAAAAATAGAGAAATAATCACAACAATCAGCCAAATATACCAGTAGGAAAAAAAATACAAAACATCATAGTAGTTTTTAGCTATTTGAAATGGCTGCCAAAAAAGAAAATTCATTATTTTAAATTCAAAAATTCAAAAATTTTGTTTATATCTCTGATTATCAACACACAAAAAATTATAGCAGTCTTTGTTAGTTTCTTTAAGTCCGGTTTTCTTAGATTGATAATGACATCAGAAGCAAATATTATCAAAAATGGGGTAAGAGGCAATCTAAATCTAGGAAAAGTGAAAAACGGCAATAAAGAAATTGTATAAACCAAGCAAAAAAGATAGAAAGACCTAAATTTTTTCTTTCTTTTAAAAAGCAAGTGATAAATACCCAAAAATAGCATTAGCCAATAAGAGATAAGATGTAAAAAGGAATAGGCAATTTTTGCAAAATTTCTTAAATCAAATTCCCTCTCGATCGATCTTATGATTGTTCCTTCCGCTGAACCGCCAATAGAGGCAAAAAGGAAAAAAGGCTTTTTTACTGTTGTAAGAAGAGTTTGCCAAGGGTGAGTTTTAATATACTCAATTGCTTTGTCTTTATATTGTTTATTTCTTTCAAATTCATTTAACTCCTTAAAAACATGCAAAACTTTTTCCGTTTCCTTGTCATAAGATCCTGTGGAAGTTGGATTATGGGCTATATATAAATTTAATCCGCCATTGGTGGAGACAAATGTCGGAATACCAGCTTTTATGCTGACCCTCAAAGACCAGAAAAAAGGTAAAAGCAAAAATAATACAAGTAAGAATATTCTTGATTTAAAGCTAGTTATTGCCACGTCCTTTTTATTAAAAAAGTCATAAATTAAAACCATACCTAAAGGTAATATTACAACCGGACGTGTCAATACTGCCAATCCCCAAACAATAGATGAAAGATAGGTGTGTTTGATTTTAGAATTTAAACGCCAATAAAAGCCAAGCACTATTAAAAATAATAATAGGGTTTCAGACATCATAACAGCCGAAAACAGAGATACTTCAAAAGAGAGACAATATAAAGCAAAAGCAACCAGGGCTTTCTTTGGCGAAGATAAGCGCCATACTATTTTGAAAATCAGATAAGCAGTTAATAATGAAAGAATAATCTGACCAAATATCGCCAAGGAAGGGCTATTTAAAAAGGAAGACAAAAAAACAGGATAAAAAGGCGGGCGGAAAAATATCCCTTCTGATCCAAAATATTTTCCTAAAAAAATAATGTTTTGAGCAATTTGCCAATAGCTTGCCCCATCATCAATAAAAGAATTGTCGACCAACCACCACGCCATCAACCTCAATCCAAAACCCATAAGCAATATAGATATCATCTAAATGATGTAAACAAAAAGATTAAGGAGGAGATGTTGCCTAGTATACAAATACCTATTATCAACCAAGCGATATTCTTTCTGGTTGATAAAAGATTATCAACCACTTTGCCAAAAACCATTAAAGCTAATGGCATAAGGAATAAAAAGTGATGCAAATAAACATTGCCTGAATAAAATAAAAGTGCCAACCATGGAAAAAATAACCAAAAAATGTATTCCATTTTCTTTTGTAAGTCAATAAATTTAGAGAAGTAAAAAATCATCAAGACAGACAAAACAAGTAAAAGTAAATTCATGCTACCGAAAATTGAAAAGGAAAACAGCCTTAATATGAATAAGCTATTGCGAAAATAGGAAAAACATCTTTCTCCTTGTCCGTGATTTACCAGCCAATAGGAAAAATTACAGTTCTCCAATTTAAAAAAAGGTAATAATTCCACTATAGAAATATCTTTAAAAAGAAAAAAAGCGTAAGGAAGAAAAATTAACAAGGCTGAAAAGAAATTAATAAAGGCGTTTAGCTTGTTTTTTAAATATAATTTATATAGAAAATAGCCATAAAGCGGAACAAGGAGCCAATTAGAAAAATGCAAGTGAAGTAAAACAGATATACTTAGACCGCTAAAAACTGCCCAAACCTTACTATTAGGTTTCTGAAAAGAATACAATAATAATATCAATAATAACGGAGTAAAATACGGATTCCACAAATAACTACTCACTTCAATAGAGTACCTCCCAAAAGCAAGTAATAAAGTAGAAATCACTGCCGCCCTGTTGCCTAACCAGTTTATTGCAAGCTTATAAAAAAGATAAATGCCCAAACTGTTAATAAAGGAAAATAGAAGCAAGGCAATTTTGTAATTTCCCAAGGAAATCAACCTAAAAAAGGCAATCAGATAATAGTAAATAGAGCCCATATGTAGCGAAGAATCGATACTAGCCGGAGGACCAAGATAATATGCTTTGCCTCTTAAGATGTTTCCTGCAATCTGCCAATGCTCATAAAAATCTCCGCTTAAAGCCACTAAAATTATGGCAATAGCTCTTAAGGCAAAAGAGGCCGCAATGACGATACTAAGCCAGCTAGGTCTTTTTTTCATTCTCAGGGGAAAGAAGTTTGAACAATGCAAAAAAAGCAATCAAGCCCAAAATTACACCCCACCATAGGGTCAGTAATCTCAAAAGAATAGTTGAGGCAACTGCCTGAGATTTTTGTAAACCCAACAAAAAGATTAGCATACCTGTAAATCCACCTTCTGCCACCCCTAAACCTCCGGGGAATAAAGATACAAAGCCTAAAATACTTACAAAGCAAAAGATAAATACCGCCTTTGATACCAACTCTAAGCTCATATCTATACCTGCGAAGTTTGATATTATCAAACTAAAACCCAAAGCCTCAGCAAACCAAGCTACCGCCGAAAGTGAAGTTGAAAACAACAAACTCTTCCAACTTAAAAGTGATAAAAGCACCTCCCTAAAATTCAGCAACTTACCATTGATAACCCCAAAAATTGTTTTTTTGTTCTCCAAGCCAACAAGAATCTTTTTGCACATCATCCAAAAAGGATCGTTATAGATTAAAAATATAAAAATAGTACAAGAAAAAAGAGCAAAAATAATAGCAAACCATCCGTAAGAATATGAGTAAAAGCCAAAAGAAAGCAAGAGAATTGAAGCTAATCCATCAGTTAATCTCTCTGTTAAAACAATGGGAACAGTCCTGCTTAAATGGTCCTTGGAAATTTTTTTAAGAAAATAGGCTTTTAATACCTCCCCAGTTTTGCCTGGCGTTAGCGTCAGTGTTAAACCTGAAAGAAAAATTAGACCGCTTTTTCTAGAATCAATTTTGTTTTTAAAACCAACTCTTCCTAAAAAAAACCGCCATCTAATAAACCTGAGAAAATAATTTAAACAGGTCAGTAATAAAACTACGAAAACATATGAGATTCTAAAGGACATGATTTCGTCAAGGGTATCCTGAAAATCTCCCCAGAAAGCCAATAATGAGCTGAAAATGATCCCCAAAACAATAGCAAATATTATTTCCCGCTCAAATTTTTTAATTTTATTTATTAGATCAGTGCCGTTTTTGTTCATATTCTTTTAACATTTTCCCCCAAGTGCTTCTCATAAAACTGTTCTTTCGTATTTTCCCATAAATATTAAACCAAAATACATCATAATAGATTTTTGAGGCTAAATATGACCATGGTGCAATAAATGATTGCAATAAAAGTTTCTCTGCAGACCAGGGAAGCTTTCTATAAATAAACTTTTGTCCTCTGGAAGCAAAATTGTCATTCTGACTTAGGTGTAAATTTGGCAATTCTTTTATTCCTTCAATTGTTATTTTTCGAGTATCGTTTTCCCCTAATCCTAATTTATTACCTAAAGAAAGATATTCCATCTCTAAGGGATCAAAGCCGATAATCTTTGCCGCAACAGAGTCCAGAGCAACCTCATCACAGCTTGCCAAAAGCAAATCACTTTCTCTCCAATTCATTGCTCTCGGTCCGGAGCCAAACCCTGTGACTGTTCCATCCATGACACCTAGCAAAGAGGGGTGAAATTCTTTCTGTATCTGTAAAAGATCAATTATTGCCTCATGAATAAACCGATGAGCCCAATGTCTTCGAGTTGTAAGCATTCCAAAATAGTTTTTTATAGAACCAGTCGTTTTGGTAAAAACATGAGTTTTAAGGGTACACAAACTTATTAAAGGTTTATCCTTGATGACTTCTGGCAAAAAAATACCTTGAGGAAATATCTTATCTAAAACAAGCATTTTAGCTTTTGGTCTGTAATTAAAATATTTTTCTTCAGTAAGATATTTAATTTTGACCCCGTATTTTTTAGCTATATCTGTCCAGTAATGATTAATAGCTCCCTGATAAACATCAGTCACAACAGTTTTGTTCTCGACAGGATAAATATTCTTAGGTTTATAACCTAGATCGATCAAACCCTTTAATACTCCTTCGAATTGCCATGGGGGCGAAGAGCAAGCCGGATAATATTTTGTCCAAGATAGATTTAACTTAACAATAACTCCATTTTTATAGACTTTACCGTGTTTATTAACTACAATTGAGACATAATCATCAATAATCCTTTCTGGTTTTGTTTTTATGACTAATACTTTTGAATTCATTAATAGACAAAAAAATTATATATATTTACTTGCAGTTATTATTCTAGCAGGATTTTTAAGATTTTATAATCTTTCTAACAATCCTAATGGATTTTTCTGCGATGAAGCCTCCATAGGGGTAAATGCATATTCTCTTTTGAAATCCGGCAAAGATGAATGGGGACATGCTTGGCCACTGTTTTTCAAGGCTTTCGGTGAATACAAAAGTCCAATTCAAACCTATACTGCTATCCCTTTTATTGCACTTGGAGGACTCAACGAATTTAGTATAAGATCGGTTTCAGTTTTATATAGCCTACTAGGTATAGTTGCAATTTTTTTACTAGGAAGAAGTTTTTATGACTCGAAGACTGGGCTAACTTCTGCCTTATTGTTAGCAATCTGTCCATGGAGCGTCCATATCAGCAGAAATTCACTTGAGGGGCTAATGGCTTTTGTTTTTTTTACTACTATTGGTCTTTATTTTTGGCATGAGTATTCCAAAAAAAATAGTAAATATCATATAATATTACTTGCAGTAATCAGTTTTGCCTTAGCTCTTTACTCATACTTTCCTGCAAGAATTTTTATTCCTCCTCTAATCCTATTTCTTCTTGTTTCCTATAGGAATCAGCTAATTAACAGAAGAGGATTAATTGCTCTTCTATTGTTGGGAAGTCTAGCTTTACCCATGATTATTCACTCGCTTTGGGGACCAGGCATGACTAGATGGGAACAGGTCTCAGGTGATCTTAAATTTAATAAATTTATCGAAAACTACATTCAACATTATTCAATAGATTACTTATTTCTTAAGGGAGATATCGGCTTTCCCTCTCAATTTATTACCCGCCACTCAATTAAAGGCATCGGAGAATTGTATTCTTTTCAACTCCCCTTCTTGATTATTGGGTTGTTTTATTTATTTAGACAGATTAAGAAAAATACTAGTAGAATATTGCTTTTTCTTTTTCTGACATATCCAATCGCCGATTCCCTTACGTCGGTCTCAAGCCCTCAAGCAACAAGATCGATAATCGGCCTTCTTCCTCTAAGTATAATTACCGCTTTGGGAATTATAAATTTTTTAAAATTATATAAAGGAAAATTAATGATGATTGCTGCTTTATTTATAATTCTGGCTATGACAAATTCTTTTGGTAACTTTTTACAGAAATTGGATAAGTACCCCCAATATTCTTCGGACTACTGGGGTTGGCAATCCGGTCCAAAACAAATTATTGCCTATTTTATAGAACATCAATCAGAGTATGACCAGTTTTTTCTTTCACCTGATTTTAATTCACCTTATATTTTTTACAAATTTTACGATCCTCAATCCAATTGCTTAAACTGCCAAGTGGGCGGGATCGATGTATATTCCAGCGAAAAAAAACAACTTTTTGCCATTAGAAACGAAAATCTAAATTTTTGGGAAGAGAAGGGGTTCAGGCTGGATATTATCGAACAATTTATTTTCCCCAATGGAGAACCTAGTTTTGCTCTTGCCCAACCATATTTACTTTTTTAAATATCAATACTCTTGGATGATCGTAAACCGAAAAGGACTCGTCTGCCTTATCATCGCATATCCTAACCCCTATGCCCATCCAATCTAATCCAGGACAAACCCTGAATTCTTTAACCAATTCAAAACCAATTTCACCACTAAATAAATCCTTATAATATTGTGACGTTACTGGGTAGCACCTTAAGTAGTTATTGCAGTCATCAAGTTTTTGTAAAGGCTTATAAAGTCTATTGCTTGATAAAATTATATAGTCTGCCTGGTCTAAAACATTATTGACTATCTGCCATTTTTCCAAGGAATTATCGGATTCATACATGGGTAGTTCAAGAAATTTATAATTATATCCTTCTGTTAAAGGGAGAGGGTCATCCCAATGTTCCACTCCCAATGAAGAACCTTTGCTGATATTATCTTTTATCCATTGAGTTGCATTTATTCGTGTATTTTTTTGCATATATATATTCATAAAAAACAGCATCCAAATTAAATGAAAAAACAAAATAGTTGATAAAAAAATTTTAAAAATTGTATTGGTAAACAGTTTTCTCAACCTGAAAAGGAATATAACAGCATAAAGAATAAAAAAGGGATAAAGCGGTAGAAAATATCTCATAAATTTTACCGACGATTTGCCAATTATAAGAAAATAAGAAACAAAAAAAGAAAATAATATCAACTCTTTGGCTTCCCTCTGGTAATTTCCCTTTTTAAAAACCCGACATGTAAGGTCTAAAACATAATAAATTACACCGGGAACTATCCAAAAACCTAATGGTAAACCAACTCCCCATAAAATGACATCTTTTAAAAAGTACGAATAAGCGAGTGTACCAACATATTGGAGCGTGTAGGGAAAAACATAAGGGTCTTTAGTCATTCTCGCCTGATATCTCAGCTGGGATAAATATTCATCCCAATCCAGATATGCATAAGGTTCAAAGATGAAAAAAAAGACCATAAAAGAAACAATCACCACTCCTGCGCTTAACAGCATTTTTTTTGCTTTATTTCGATGTAAGCTGGAACGATTTTTTTTGAATAACAAAAATATTCTTTGTTTCAATTTATCTATAGTTTTCGTTTTATATATTAAGAAATATTGAATTCCGAGTAAAACTGTTTCAACACCCAAACAAATTCCCAAACTAACCAAAGCCAGTAAAGAACTAACTTTCGAAGCGGCAGCTCCGGCAAAAGCAAAACCAATTAAAAAAGCATTCTTAACTGTTGGATTATCAAAATGCTTAACAACCAAATAGAGGCTCAAAAAAATAAAAAAGGTCATAAAAGTGTCTACAACAAAAAAATGGCTGACTTGAATTGGGAAAACCGCAGTGGCGTAAAAAATCATCCAGAACAAGGCAATCTGTTTAGAAAAAATCTTCCTAATTAATTTATATCCTAAGAAAATAATTCCCAAGTCGAATAAAACAACCAATAATCTTCCAACATAAGGCAAATAATCATACCCTGTCCACTTTTGTCCAGCCAAAAATCCTACAAGCGCTGATACTATTTTTAATAAATATATAGGCAAGCTTCCGTATGCAAAAAATTTAGGATTAAGAGAACTTTGTTGGGTAAAAAACTGAGAAATGTCAGAAGGCAAAGAAATTTGCTGAGTAACCATTACCAACATCCTTTCGTCTGGATGCAAGTGGTGTTTTTGATCCCAATCTATTCCTATTATCCTAAAAGCAAAACCTAACCCCAAAATCAAAAATAATAAAATATTTAATCTTTTGGATATATTAATTTCTTTTAGGATTTTCATATATTCTTATTGTGGGATGATCAAAAACTGTCCAAGTTTCCTCACTAACAAGATCATTACCCAACAAAAACTCGCCCAATGGTCCCATAGGTTTAAATTCTTTAATTAGTTTATATTTTTGGTTAAGCATCATATAGTATGAATTTATGAAGGGAAACTGATCTTGATTATGGTTGGCAAATATCCTTCTAGAAGGAACGATAACATAATCGCTGTCTTCAAAAATCTCTAGTAGTTTTTCCTGCTGACCAATATCATCTTCAATCGAATAAAAATCAAAGCTGGTAATTTCAATATCTGATCTTTTGTTAAGAGGGATATCAACAACATTTCCTCCTTCACTGATAACTTGGGAATTTAAAGAAAAATTATTGTTAATCCAGTCTGATGCCCTAATCCTAACATCATTCATAATATATATTTCTAAATATAAAATCCCAGGGAGAATAGAAAAAAATAAAAAGAGAGCTGCGAGTAAATTTCGTTTTTCCATTGCTCTAACCACTATCCAAGCAACGGGAAGAAACAATAAGGGTAAAAGCGGAGTCATAAACCTTGTCCATTTAACATACATAAAAGCATTGGCTACAAACCAAACAAATCCTGGGAAAAATGGAACAAAAACCTTTAATGAGTATTCTTTTACGAGATGTTTAACAAAAAAGGGCAAACTTAAGACAAAGGCAATAAATCCCGTAAGTCCCATAATCCAGGGGAAGATTTTTGTAAATTGAAAAACCACTGGAACAGAACCAAAAAATTGGCGAGTATAAAAAACGGCAGAACTTCCTAAGGCTACACTTCTCTCATAATTAACCGTTGATCTAACTTCGTCAAATTTCAAAAAATAAATAGGCGAAAAAAGAATTAATAAAACGATAAAAACAAGCAAGGATACTACACAACCTTTCAAACAGGTTGATTTATTCTTAATAAAAGGGATGAAAACGAGGCAAGGGGCTATCATAAATCCAGCGCTGACTTTTGAAGAAAAAGCCAAAGCCGCCACGATTCCAACTAGTATCCAGTGCAATAGTGTCTGCTGATTATTTATAAAAGTAAAACCCAGGTAAGTAAAACAAACTAAACTTAGAGTCATGATAGATTCGGTTGTTCCAAAATGAGCTGCCTGGATTAATCCTGGAGCAAAAACCAGCATTACAGTATATATGGCAGCACCTTTTTTGGAAAACAACTTTTTACCAAGGAAGTATCCTGCTAAGACTGTCAAACAGGAAAACATCACCGACCAAAATCTCAAGGACATTACCGCCTGTGAAAACATGATTTCCCTACTTCCGGCCAGTTTATTGGTTAAGTAAGAAAGAAGAAGGGGAAATTGACCATATGCATAAAAATCTGGATCCAAATTCTCATCCGTCATGTTAACTACCCCCCTTGCCATATTATTTTCATCGGGATTAAAAAAATATCCCTCCCCCCAATCCAATTTAATCCCCCTCGTAAGAAGTAAAAAGAAAACAAAAAATACTAAAAAGAGAAGCAAAAATTTATTGGCTTTTAACAGATTCCACCAAGACTTAACCATAAATAATAAGAATCAACATCAAACCCCAAGCAAAAACCGTTCCTAAGAGTGAAGGATGAGTGACCAATAGCTTTTCCGGTCTTTCGCCCTCGTTGCGTCCAAAGAAAACAATTTGCGCATATTTCATAATTCCAAAAATAACAGGGAAAATTGTCACCATCAGCCATTTTCTATCTAACAATAAATATGACTGGAAGCCAAATAAGGCTTGCAAGTAGTGGGTGGCAAAAGCTTGAGGACCAGCAAAATAAGTAAATAAAGAATAAGAGACCAA
>DIVO01000065.1 GCA_002428285.1 Patescibacteria group bacterium UBA6130
TTAATCCCTTCTTGTTGGTCAATGAAGATGCTGGCAAAGTTGAAAACTATAAAAATTTCAGGGAGTCTATAGCGGTGGCATTGTATCTATCTTCAAGGGCGGTCGATATATTAGTACAATGATAAAAATAAACCTTTTACCTAAAAAACCAATTCGGTCAGCTTTCAAATATGAAATACATGTTTTTTTTCTGATCATCATCCTCAACCTGCTTGCTATAGCTTTAATATATTCAATCAATGCCCGGGCAATTTCAAACCTTAAGTCCAATATAGATAGAGCTAAAAAAGAAATTGCAAGTCTGGACCCAATATACAAAGAATATCTCGCTATGGAGCAAGAAAAGAAGGAAATCCAAAGAAGGATACAGGCAATTAATACAATTAAGCAGGGTAGGGCATTGGCGGCGAGAACGCTCTACGATCTAACTTCAAATGTAAAAGAAAGTCTATGGCTCAAAAGTTTCAAAAAAACTGAGAATAAGTTTGAACTTGAGGGACGCTCGGTTGAAAACGAGTCGATTTCAAGTTTCGTTGAGAGCTTGTCAAAAGTGCCTTATTTAAATGGCGTAGAGTTAAAAAGTGTTGAAGATTCGGCTGAAGGGGGGCTAATCCTCAAGAAATTCATAATTCAGGGTAATATCTCAATATGACATTATCTACTAGTTTTAAGGGTATTGGAAATAAGCTTTCAAGGATGTCTAAAGGACAAAAGCTATTTATCGTTATTGGATTAAACATAATTTTATTTGTTTTTCTATTCTTCTTTCTTATAAATCCACTCATTGATACTAAAAAGATGCTCACAAATGATTATCAATTGGTAAAAAAAGATTTGGATAAATTAGTCGACATTAAGAACAATATGGAAAAGTATCGAAAAGAGTACGCACAGATGCAAGAAGTTCTTGGTGACATCCTAAGACAGTTACCAGAAACTAAAGATATACCGAATTTGCTGAGAAACGTCTCTGCCATAGGCACAGAAACAAGGGTTAAGGTAACATATTTTGAGCCTGGGGCCGTTCAGAACAAAGATTTTTATGGAGAATTTCCCTTTAAATTTAAATTTGCTGGACCGTTTCACAATATTGGATATTTTTTTGACGGGATTAGAAAGATGGAAAGGGTTATTGATATCAGGAATTTTACTCTTGTTGCAAAAGGGACACCTCCCAGAATTGTCCTAGAGGGCGATGGTTCAGCGAAGTCATATGTATATTTAAAAGAACAGCCTAAGCCTCAACCCAAGGATGAGAAAAAAGATGTTAAGAGTGGACCACCACCAAAAAAGTAATACAATGAAAAATGCATTGATTATTATAGTAATGTTTTTTATGTTTTACCCTTTTTCATTGTTTTGTCAAGAAGCGAAGAAGGGCAGTGTGCCACCTCAAAAATTTAATATAGGCGATTTCAATTATACATCAGAGAATCGGAGAGATCCTTTTGAGCCGGTCTATCTCGCAAAAGTTAAAAACAGCAAGGAGGCAACTTCTCTCAAACGAGGTTACGAACTTGAAGAACTAAAACTGGTAGGAATACTAAAAACTGATAAAGCAAAGTTCGCTATGATGGAGGACATGCAAGGAAAGGGTATGATGTTTAAAAAAGGCGATAAATTAAACAACAATCTGTGGGTTGCTGATGTCGTTGATGGAAGAGTGATTTTGGCATACAGGCTGAAGAACGACATTAAGAACATTAACATAGATATCCCTAAAAAATAGAGGGTGAGATATGTGTAAGAAGAATATCATTGCATTGTTGCTGGTAATACTAATAATACCTTTTTTGACCTTTGCGCAGGTTAATAACAAAAAACCAGTCTCTAAGGTGTCGTTTGATTTTATGGATGCCGACATAAGAAACGTCCTGCGAGTTTTAACCGATATATCAGGAAAGAACATTGTGATTTCCGATGATGTGAAGGGTAAAATAACGATAAAACTCGATAATGTCACTTGGGACGAGGCCATGGATATTGTTATTAAAAATAACGACCTTGCGAAGGTAGAAGAAGATAACATTATTCGAATTGTTTCATCCAAAAAATTCTTAGATGAAAAAGACAAAGACAGGAAGGAAAGACTTGAATTTCTCAAAGAAAAAGAGATGAAACAAAAACTTGAAGAAGATTTTGTACAGGAGACTGTTTTCCTTAATTATGTTGATGTTTCTGAAGTTGAAAAAGTAATCAGGGGAGATGAATCAAAAAAAATAAAAGGTTTACTCTCGCTGAATGGAACAGTTACGCCCGTAAAATGGACAAACGCATTAATTATTAAGGATACAAGGGAAAGCATTGATGAGGTAAAAAAGAGAATTAAGGAACATGATATAAAACCTTCACAAGTTCAGATCGAAGCGAGGATTGTCCAAGCAGGATCAGAGTTCATTCGTGATTTAGGCGTTCAGTGGGGTGCCCGTTACAAAAGCACAATCGCAGGTAAAGAGGTTGAACTTACAGGTGGTAGGACAGCTGTTAGCAGTAGTGGTACAACCTCTACGTACACGCCTACTGCTGGTCAAACAGGGCAAAGGCCTGATGGTTATAATTTCCCATATAATGTTAACTTACCTGCTGCGGTTGGTGCAGGGTCAGGCGGTGTTCTCGGAATATTCATAGGTTCTGCGGCGGACAGTCTAAACTTGGATGTTCAACTCAGTGCCCTGGAAAGCGACGGGAAACTCAAGATAGTTTCACACCCGAAGGTTGTAACTTCTGACAATAAACCGGCAAAAATACATCAGGGCAAACAGATTCCATACCAGACCGTTTCCCAGTCCGGGACTCAGACACAGTTTGCTGATGCTGTTTTGGGCCTCGAGGTTACTCCCCAAGTCACGAAAGATGGCAATGTAAGATTGAAAATAAAGGTTACAAAGGATTCTGCAGATTTTAATAATCTGACAGTGTCAGGACCAACCATTGATAAAAGGGAAGCTATTACAGAAGTTATTATCAGAGACGGAGAGACTGCAGTCATTGGCGGAATATATGAAACACAAGATGATGTGACAGATTCAAGCGTTCCCTACCTTTCAAAGATACCGCTTCTTGGCTGGATGTTTAAAAGGGATTACAAGAAGCATCAAAAAACTGAACTGATCCTTTTTATTACCCCATTAATCCTTAAAAACCTTTATGCTGAGGGGGATAAGTAATGAAATCTAAGTCAATTATGTTAAATATTCTTTTCTCTTTTCTAATATTATTATCTTTTCCATTCTATCTATACTCTTCTCAATTAGTAACGGGTGAAATTACCTCGGCCATTATACTCCAAGAGCGAATACATTTAACAGTGGGCGATAAAGCCATGACCAATCTGGGATCAAAAGACGCTATTATAAAAGGAGATATTTTTACAGTAACGGCACGTCAAGACACTATGAAGGAAAAACCAATTGGTAAATGTGCCGTGACGAGCGTAGATGTAAAATCAAGCATCTGTGAAATCATCGCAGTGAATTGGGAGATCCCACGTGGGAGCAATGTTTCAATTCCTGCAATGTACTTTTCAAATGAAAAGTTTTCACCAGCAATTTATAAAATTCTTAGTAAGTCTGTTGACCCCTTTATGCCTTATGAAAAAGTAAAGATAGCTGTTTATGATATTTATGACAACCAGAATAACGTAACAAAATTCTCTGAGACGCTTAAACAAGAAATTAAAGAAGTATTTTCTCAGAAAAAAAGAGTAAGACTAGTTGAACCCATGACAGTGAAGAAAGATTTTTTTCTATATCCTGAAGATATTAGAAATAGTTACGGATTGCGGGCAGAAGTCATGGAAACCCTTGGAGTTGATGTCTTTATAATTGGTTCCTATGCGATCAGTAGTGAAAATGTGTCTTTTACTTTCTATAAATTTGACAAGTACTTTAATGATGAAAAAATAACATTTCAATTACCTTTGAATGCGTTCGATGTTGCAAGCGCTCAAGAAATAGTCCGTCCCTATAAACCTATAGCCAAAAAAGAGTACCTCCCATGTACCGTCGCCTTGAAAGACTCTCACTATATGCCTCAGAAAGACGAAAAGAGGTCTATTATTAATCATGAGGCAGAAAGAGATATTTTCAAAGCACTTGATCTGAAAAAAACAAATTTTAATATTATAAGCCCAGTTGATTTTGTCTTTAAAATGGACGGACAGTCTATTAATTTTTCAGGCAAAACTGAAACACCTGTTTTATTGACAAAGGGTACTCATAATCTTTTTGCATCATTTAAACGAGGATATTTCTTTAACACAAGAGAACCAAAACTCTATGTTTCTGATAAGCAGGTAAACAAAGAAGCCATACTTTTAGTTGAAAAAGATGCAAGCATTTATATTGAAGTAATGCTAAATCCATCCTTTGAAGGTGAAAATATTGAGTTTAAAATATATGATGTAACAGAGAAGAAATCTCAACTTTTAAAAACAATCATTAAGACCGAGGCTGCTAAGTCGATAGAATTCTTTAAGGATTAATGCCTTCGGAAAGACTTTCAAAATTCCTCTCCAATTCAGGAATTGCGTCACGTAGGAAATGTGATAATATTATCAAATCAGGGCGTGTTAAAGTCAATAATATTATCATTTTAGAACCTTTTTACAAGGTATTACCTGATACAGATAAGGTAACCATAGATAATCATATAGTAAAACCCCTCTTAAAGACTATTTATTTAGCTCTATATAAACCCTTAAATATCATATCAGATCTTGTATCAGAAAAAAGTCGTCATAATGCTAGGTCTTTAATTTCTATAAAAACTTATTTATTTCCAGTTGGTAGGCTTGATTACAATTCAGAAGGCTTAATACTTTTTACAAATGATGGCAATTTTGCTAACAAAATAATGCATCCTAAGTACGGAATAGAAAAAGAATATTTAGTTAAATTTAAAGGTGTCATCACGGATGAGTTATTATTAAAAGTTCGAAAAGGACTTTTAATAGAAGGATCTGAATATAGAGTAAAAAGTATAATCTTTATCAAAACATCCTTTTTTAATAGCTGGTACAGAATTATCCTCGACGAAGGAAAAAATAGGATGATCAGAAAAATAGGAATCAAAATCAAACATCCGGTGCTTAAGCTTAAACGAATACGCATAGGACCGGTGAGATTAGGCAATCTTAAGCCAGGCGAATATAGGGCACTAACTGATATAGAAAAGAATCTCTTTTTGCATATGTATAAACCTAAATCTTTTAAAGAAACTCTCAAGGTGTAGGTTTATTCGAATTTCAAAAAACTTTAAAGTTAACATAATATCTCTTATCTGTACTATTATTTAACCCACACTAATTTAATAGAGTCTCGATCTGGCATCTGCCCTCAATTTTAGACCAGTACTATTTTGGATACTTCTCCGAGACATATGCCATAGTCTCATCTATTGCTTGTGCAGTTGTATTCAGATCTTCTTCTGTATGTCTGTAACTTATATATGCATGATGATGAGGAGTGAAAAAGAACCCCTTCCTGATGAGTTGTGTATAAAAATCGGTACGAATTGCCCGTTTAAAATCATTATCACCCTTTTCGAAGGTTATCAAGAACATAGGTGCAACGCCACTGAGCTCAGCTCCAACATCGTACTTTTCAATTATTGCTTTTATTTTCTTTAAAAAGCGTTCTCCTTTGCTCCATATATTATCAAGTACATGATCTCGTTCGAGAATTTCAATTGTCTTTAACGCAGCAATATATCCATCACTATTCGGAAAAAAGGTTGAGGATATGAAAAGTTTTGAGGCTGCTGCCATCATTACATCTTTTTTACCTGTAACCACACTTATTGCATATCCATTTGCCATCCCTTTACCGAGAACAGTAAGATCAGGTGTGACCCCATAGAGCTCCTGTGCTCCACCCATCCTTAGTCTAAAACAGGTTCGTACTTCATCGAAGACCAACACTGCACCATATTTATTTGCGAGTTCTCTTACGCCTTCGAGAAAACCTAGTTTTGGCACCTGCATTTTCTGATGGAGGGGATGTCCGAAGGGAGTCATTATAATGGCTGCTGTCTCATTACCATACCTCGACATAAGCTCCTGAAGTTGTTCTAGATTATTGTAATTAAACTCATGTACATCCTCATAAAACTTTTCGGGAATACCCCCTTTCATTTCAACGCACCAATCATGCCA
>DIVO01000035.1 GCA_002428285.1 Patescibacteria group bacterium UBA6130
GCGGGTGATTGTGATTGTGATGAATCGCCCAACCAGACATTCAAACAGAGTAATAGGGTTAATGTATTAAGTGTACCGATTGCTCTTTCAAATTCCGGTTTGAATAGTCAATATGGCTATATTTATGCTGGCAATGGTAAACCTTGTATGAGTGTAACAACACTCAATGATGCTCAAACAATGACAACTGGAAGTTCAATTGCTCAGGCAGAGTCATGGGTGGTTGTAAATGGCAGAGTTTCCGACTAAGTGGTTTTGTATCTGAAGGGTGCTGGATTGCCTCTGGCACCCTTCAAAGGGTTAGATTTTCCATAATGAAAAGAAAAAACATTAAAAAAATAATACACGTCTTTTTAGTTTTTCAGTTGTTTTGTTATTCAACCTTCACTCCCTTGGCTTTAGCGGTTGAATTAGAAGAGGATATTTCTGAAGATATTTTACAGACTGAAGATCAAAACCAATCGGTCAACAATGAAGACGATCTTAATGATCAAGAGGAACAGAATCTTTTGCAGGAAGATGTAGTTGGAGAAGTCCCTGGTGAGTCTTTATCCGTCGATAATGAAGCAGATGAAGAACCCGTCGGAGAATTTAATCCTGAAGATTGTCTTGACTGTGTAGATAATGATGAAATTCAAATTGATAATGAGACCGATTTAGAAACAGATTTAACTTCTGATGCAAACACTGGAGGCAATACAGTTGAAACATATGAAACTGATTCCAATATTGATACCGGAGATGCTCAGGCTTCAGGAGAAGTGTTTAATGACGTATCATTTGAGGTTGATTTGGAGGGCGAAGAAGAATGTCTTGATGATTGTGTAGTTATAGAAATTGAAAATGAAACCTCAGCAACAACTAGTGCTCAAATTTCCGCCAACTCAGGCGAAAACGAGGTTGATAGCCAGGACAGCGATACCCAGGTAATAACAGGTGATTCATTGGCTTATGCTCAAATAATGAATTTACTCAACACTACCTACGTTAATTCTAATTTTCAGCTATATTCTTTATCTTTAACCTCAAATGCACAGGGAAATATTTACTTGAGCCAGGTGTGGGATGAAGCAGGTCAAAAAGTTCCGGGCCTTGTCAATGACGGAAGTTGGTTTTTGCTGGATGTGAATAATATTACTGAACTTAACAATAATGTCAGTGTCATTGCTGTAAGTGGAAAAAATGTGGTCAGCACAGAAACAGGCAATATTTTTATAATTTCCGGTGATGCCAGCGCTGCTGCTAATGTTTATAATCTGGTGAACTCGACATTTGTCAATTCGGTTATCTTTTTTGGGACAATAAATATATTTGAAACTTATGAAGGAGATATTGTTGTTCCACGTCCGGACAAATTTTTACGGCTTGGAGATGATGAAGTCAATAGTATCTCATTCGGGTCAGACGCATCCATTATAAATAATGCCTTGGTCGAAACTGATACGGGAAATAATACGGCCACAGCATCTGGAAGCAATCAAATAGAGACAGGTGATGCAACAAGTGTTAATAATATTTATGACTATGCCAATTTCACTTCAACAAACGATTGGTTTTTCTTGCTTTTGAATAATCTTGGAATTTGGAATGGATATATCCTGAATTGGTCGGAACCGGGGTCGGTTGAAGTATTGAATGAAAACACCTCTTCTATTCTTTTTGAAGCCAAGCCTACAGGTAATGTGGTTAATTCTGAAGGCATCTTCGAAGATGATGTTGATGAGGGCAATTTTCTGGTAAATACTAATAATCAGGCTATTGTTAAAAACACAATTGAGGTCTCTGCTTCCACGGGAGGCAATCAAGCTGAAACACATGATGGGATTACAAGTATCACTACTGGTGTTGCCAAAGCAATTTCTAACCTTTTTAATTTCATAAATATAAACACTGTTTCTTCAAATTGGTTTGTAAGTTTAATCAACATTTTTGGCAATTGGACAGGAAATCTTATTTTTGCTTATCCTGATGTTGATATAAAGTTAACAGCTCTAACAAATAATATAGACAGCGGTGAAGAAATTGAATACCGAATCGATTATAGAAATATTGGTTATGATGTTGCCGAAAATACTGTGGTTGAAATTGAAATGCCTTCTGGAATGAAGTTTGTTTCTTGTGATTATCTTTCCAATCCGACAATATCGGGAAACAAACTTATTTGGAATGTAGGAACACTTGAAGCCGGAAGCCAGGGGAGTATAAGTATAAAACTCAAAATTCAAGATGGATTTTTGCCAGAAACAAATTCCAACTCATTATTATCAAAAATATTTAAAACTGCCCATGCCGCAGAAAATATTATCAAAAGCCAAATTACGGTGTTGGCTTCAGTAACTTCAACCGATCCTGACACCAATTTAGCAAACAACTATTCTTTTGTCACTACTAATGTAAATTTTTCTTATATCACCCCTGACGAAAATGAGAAAGATAAATCTCAGGAGAACAACCAGGAAGCAGGATCGGAAAATGAAACCGATCATAGACAGCCAGTTTTATCACTGAAAGCTAAAAATAATGTCAATGTCTTTGTGTATCCTGGAGATACAATAACTTTTGACCTTACCCTTGCTAACTCTGCCGATGTTGTTTCCCATGACACCTATCTTTACAATGAAGTTTATAATTCTCAAGGAGAAGTTTTGTCTCAGACCATCTTGGAGATAGAAGAAATTAAGGCAAAAAGTGAAGCTCAGATCTCATTTGGGATGATTGTTCCGGAAACAATTTCAGGAGATGAATATTATACACAAATCCAAGCTTTTGGAGTTGCTCCGGATGGTGCGGAGGTTTCTTCAAATCAAGAGCAGACTAAGTTTAAAGTGAATATACCGATTAATAAAAACTTAATCGAGAACACTTTGGACGTAGAAGCAAAAACAACCGATGATTTAAAAGATATTTTGGGAACTTCAAGTGACATAGCCGAAAAGCAGTTGCCTTGGGTGTATGTTTTACTATTTGGCTTATCTGCCTTATGGTTGACTAATAAAACCTATTTTGTGAGAAAAAGGCTGTTGTAAAATAAATATATGAATTTTAAAAATACTGCTCTTATCAAAAAACTAGGTAAATTTGAAATCATAGAAGTTATATTTATGATTGGTGTTTTAGTCTTCTCTCTTTTTAAAATTGCCTACTTCTTTTTTTAATTTTTACATCCAGATCACGGATATTAATTTTATTTGAGCATTACTGAACTCTTCAAATAGTGGTAAAAAAATCTATTGATAGTTTTATTTTAATGGTCTAGAATGAATAAAATTCACAGACAAAACGTATGAATAAAAAAATAAAACACTTTCTTTTAGAACTATTTACCCCCAGATATTCAAACAATTATCGAGCTAAGATTTTAACTCCTGGTGCTTCGGCTTTATTTGTAGGTTTGTTGCTTTTTACTCAATCAGCCATCAGTTTTATCACACTTGCTAAACCCGGAGTATTAGGTTATTCATCAGATATCACTCCAGAAAAAATAGTTACCTTGACAAATATAGAAAGAAGCAATCTTGGTTTAAGTCAGCTTCAGGTTAACTCTCTATTAAATCAAGCTGCAGCTAGAAAAGCGGCAGATATGTTTGCCTTTGATTATTGGGCGCATGTATCTCCTTCTGGAAGGACTCCATGGTCATTTTTTAAAGAGGTTGGATATTCATATACAGTAGCTGGTGAAAATTTAGCAAAAGATTTCTCCAACCCAGATTCTATTGTTCAGGCTTGGATGAAATCTCCTACTCATAAAGATAATATTGTTGACGAGAGATTTTCTGATATTGGTGTTGCTGTGGTTGATGGGACACTAAACGGAGTGCAAACAACCCTTGTTGTTCAGCTATTTGCAACTCCTGTTAATGCCACATCTTCATTAGAAGAGATTAATTCTCAGACTGGCAGACCTGCAGTAGAAGCTTATGCCCAACAAAATGAAGAAGTCCAAGCTCTACCAACACCTTCGCCTTCCTATCAGGCTAAGAGCAATGAAGTCACAACTGTAATTAGTCCTTTGGCAATAACAAAAGGCATAAGCGTGATAATTTTTGCAATTCTTATTTTTGCCTTAATACTTGATCTTTATATTATCCGCAAACGCAAGGTTAATAGAATATCAGGTAAAAATCTTGCCCATGCCGGATTTTTAGCTGTTATCTTGTTATTGATTATTTTATCTCAGCAAGGAGTAATAAATTAATTGTGATGCAGGAAATTAAAAAGTATCCATTAGATTATACCGTTTTGGCTGTCGGCTTAATTTTTTCTTTGGGTCAGTTTTTCCGTTATCTAAATGTGCCCGGAAGTCAAAAAACAGTAATCACTCTAACAGCAGTTTTTTATTTTTTCTGGGGAGTCTTACATCATGCTCTAAGAAAAGACTTAAGCATCAAGGTTATTGTTGAATACCTAGCATTTTCTTTACTTGCAATTATTGCTTCTAGGGTTATCTTGAACTTGCTTTGAACCTGGTTCTCCAAGTATAATTACTTGACGGTTATCCATTTCTGCCCCTTTAGAGCAAGGTCTTAGCCGAAATAATAAAACAAAATGAATAATAAGGGATATATTTTTTCTGACAAAATGACTTTAAATAGCCCTACCGAGGGAAGAGTTGGAGTTGAAAAGGCTATTAATAGCATTAAAAATTTTATTAACGATAAAGAATCAGATTATCAACTCATAATTGGTTCTGATTCTCATTTGTATGGATCAGTTAAAACCAAAAAAAATAATTATCTCGAACTTGTTACTGCTGTAGTAATTCATAGAATAGGAAATTGCGGTAAATTTTATTGGACAAAAGTGAAGATCAAAAGATATTTTCCGCTTAAAGAAAAAATATATCAGGAAACTCTCGCTTCACTTGAAATGGCCCAAAGGCTGATGCCTTATCTTAAAAAAGATTTAAATGGCCAATATGAAAACTTGGAGATACATATAGATGTAGGCAATAAAGGTCCAACCAGAGAAATGATCAAAGAAGTTGTAGGTATGGTTGCAGGGAATGGTTATCGTGCAAAAACCAAACCAGAATCGTTTGGAGCATTTGCTGTTGCTGATAAATTTACATAAATTAAAAATAAGAAGCTATTGACATGGGGAAAAAGGTGAAGTTACGAAGCGTTTGAAAAATCAATTTTTTTTAGGTTTAATATTCTTGCTTTTCCATTCTTCGATCTTTGCGTGATCTCCGGATATTAAAACATCGGGAACTTTCCATCCTTTAAAATTTGCAGGTTTTGTATATTGAGGAAATTCCAGATAATCAATATCCGTTTTTTTACCATGCATTTTGGCAAGTTGAGGGGAGAAAGATTCAATATCGGAAGCTCCTTCTTTTTCTAAAACTCCAGGAAGCAATCGTGATACTGAATCTGCAATTACCATGGCAGGAATTTCTCCTCCCGAAAGCACATAATCTCCGATAGATATCTCCTGATCTATCATGTGTTCTCTTACTCTTTGATCTACATCTTCGTAATGACCGCAGATTAATATAATATCTTTTTTCTCACTTAAAGAATAGGCAAGTTTTTGGCAAAACTTTTCCCCCTTAGGAGAAAGTAGGATTGTGTGAGAATTATTGTCTTTAATTTCCTCAAGAGCGTTGTAAATAGGCTCAGGTCTTAAAATCATTCCCGGACCACCTCCGTATGGAGTGTCATCAACTGTTCCTCTTTTATCCAATCCCCAATCTCTAAGGTTTATAACATCAAGAGATAAGGCATCAATGCTTCTTGCCTTTTTAATCATGCTCCACTCTAAAAAAGGCAAAAAAAGTTCAGGGAAAAGTGTTAATATTTTAATTTTCATCTCTTATTAATCTAACGAAAGGTTAGGAGCTCTGTCAAGGTTATCGGCCTTGATAATATTATTTCTTAGATAGTTAAAATAGGCGGCAACAGCTATCATTCCGGCATTATCGGTAATTAGGTTTTTATTCTTAGGATAGAAAATTTGGGCATGATATTTTATACCCAATCGGTTTATTGATTTTCTTAGCCTGATATTATTTACAACTCCTCCTCCTAAAACAATTTGCTTTGGGTTATATATTTTAATAGCCTTTTCTGTTTTTATTTCTATAGAGGTTACAACTGCATTTTCAAAAGAGGCCGCAAAGTCCTTTATCAACTTACTGTCTTTGGACTTGTCTGGAATATTTTTAAGCATATAAAGACAAGCAGTTTTTAAGCCGGAAAAACTAAAGTTTAAGCCTTTATTTTTTGCCATGGGGATTGGAAGATCAAATCTATCCTTGTTTCCATGTTTTGCCAGTTCTGCCAATGCAGGGCCACCCGGGTATCCAAGTCCGAGCATCTTGGCTACTTTATCAAAAGCTTCACCGGCGGCATCATCAAGAGTTTTACCTATTACTTTATATTTACCAAAGTTTTCAATTAATACCAATTGAGTGTGTCCTCCAGATACAATCAATCCAAGCATAGGAAATAGAGGCTTAATATTTTTAAAAGGTCCATTACCTTTGGAATTTAGAGCAAAACTTGATAATAAATGGCCTTCTAAGTGATTAACGGCTATTAATTTTTTATTGTATTCCTGAGATAATTCTTTTGCCTTGTTTATTCCCACTCCGAGAGCAATAGATAGTCCAGGACCTTGGGTAATAGCAATATGAGTTATGGTTTGTAAATTGATTCTGTCCTTTAATCCAATTCTTTTTGATTGGGAGTTGGCTCTAGCCAATGCTTGCTCTATAAGCTCGTCAATGTGTTCAATATGGGCATTTCTAGCTAAATTTGGGACTACACCACCCCAGGGTTGATGAATTTCTATTTGACTGTAGATCACATTGCTTAAAATCCTTGTTCCAATGCCTATAGCGGCAGAGGTTTCATCGCAACTGGTATCAATAGCTAATATTAAGGGTTCTTTTTTCATATGTTTGTATTATAGTTTAATATATTAATAAATTGAACTAGAAATAATCCTGATATAATTAGTCATGAAGACTGATTGTATTTTTTGTAAAATCTCCAACAAAGAAATTCCTGCAAAAATTATCTACGAAGATAAAGATTTTTTAGCCTTTTTAGATATCAAGCCTTGGGTTAGAGGGCATACATTAGTAATTCCTAAAAAACATTATCATTGGGTTTGGGAGGTAGAGAATTCCGGAAGATACTTTGAGGTTGTCAGCATGGTTGCCAATCATTATAAAAAGGTTTTTGTTACCGAATTTGTCTTTAGCTTTATCTATGGATATGATGTTCCTCATGCTCACATTCACCTTCTTCCTGATTCAAGAGGTAAAATTGCTATTTATCCAAAAGAGAAAATTGAGGCAAGCCCAGGGGAGTTAGAGAAAGTATATCAAAAGGTTAAGCTTGAGGTTCAGAAGGAGTAAGAAATCTTTCTGATATTTTCATCATCAAAATTATGTTCAAGTTTTACCCAGATTATTTTATTTTTAACTAATTTTTCATAGCTCTTTAAAACTTTCATACCCTTTTCTGCCCACTCAAGAGCAATAACATTTCTTTTTGATAACATTTTATCAAATCCAAGAGCTTTCAATACTTCTGGTTTTTCTGCCCGCCAAGCGTCAATATGGATAAAAGTTCCCGTACTTTTATCAAATGAAAATTGATACTCGTTGGCAAAAGTATATGTGGGTGAGGTAATTACCTCTTTGATACCAAGAGCTTTGCCAATACCTTTAGCAAACTGAGTTTTACCGCTTCCAAGTTCTCCCTGTAAAGCAAATATCAGCGAACCTTTATTCAAACAGCTTAAGTTGTCTTTAGTTAGTTTTTCGCCTAAAAGCATTGTTTCTGTATCTGAATAAGTAGTAATCGTTTTCGAACCAATCTCGGAAAAATTTATTTTTCCCCTTCGTAATATTTCAATTTCCTCACCGGTAGTATTAATAACTACGGATGGCGGATTATTTTTTAAAGTCCCGGCATCAATAATTAATCCAATCAGCTTTTTTTTCTTTTCTGACAAATTATATAAGATATCATTTATAGAGTATGGAGTTTTGCCTCCGGAAATGTTAGCAGATGTAGCAGTGATTGGTTTTTTAAACTTTTTAATTATCCTTTTGGGAATTGAGTGGTCGGGAAATCTTACTCCCAAGGTTCCCATTTCCGACTCAAGACGACTATCCACTTTATGCTTTCCGTTTGCAACAACTGTGATAGGACCAGGAAGGAACTTGTCAAAAATATTTTCTGCAGTTGGGTTTAAAATAATATAATCTCTTGCCATCTTTTTACTCGAAACAGCTATAGAAACAGGTTTTCCCTTTCTATCTCCTTTATATTGCATAAGTTTATCAATGGCTATTTGATTTGTTGCATCTGCTCCAATGCCATAACATGTTTCGGTTGGATATATTATCAGCTCTCCCTTTTTCAAAGAGTTTATAGCCATGCCTAAATAATTTTCCTTATCTACTTCTACAATTTTCATGCCTGTATTATAACCTTTAAAAACAACATACAAAAAGCAGATAAGTAAAAAACATGAATATTGCAATGTAATCTAAAATGGAAGAAAGCAATATGATAGAGTAGAATAATTAAAGTTAAATTTTTAGAAAAAGGCAAAAGCCAAATATAATGAACAAACAAAAAAATGCAGTAGTTGTTATTCCTACTTATAATGAATCCGAGACTATCGGTAAGATGATAGACCATTTGTTTTCAGTTACTTTCCCTAAGTCTCCGGGTTGGAATTGTAAAGTCTTAATTGTTGATGCTAAATCTCCTGATGGAACATCTGAAATTGTTAAAGAGAAGCAAAAAAAATACAGTAATTTAGACTTATATATTGAGGAGAAAAAAGAAGGCATTGGTGCAGCGTATGTCAAAGGCTTTAGAAGAGCCATGGAAAAGCTTGACGCAGATGTAGTTATAGAATTTGATGGAGATTTTCAGCATCCTCCCGAAACTATTCCTGTAATGTTGGGCGAAATTGACAAGGGTTATGATTATGTTTTAGGTTCAAGAAAAATTCAAGGTGGTTCAAATCCTAAGGGATGGGGTTTTAAAAGAGTCTTTTTTTCTGAGGTTGGAGGTTTAGCAGCAAGATTTATTCTTTTTTTTCCTACAAAGAAATTTTTTTCAATTACGGATCCAACCACTGGTTTAAAAGCTTCGAGAGTAGATGGATTTGTTAATAAAATGAAGATGGATAACCTTTACTCACGCAGTTTCGGCTATAAACTTGAATTTTTATATCAGATGATAAATTTGGATGCAAAGGTCAAGGAAATACCGCTAAAATTTCAACTTCGTGAAGCAGGGGAGTCTAAGATTGCCTCGGGTACTCCTAAAGACATTCTTCGGACAACAATCTTGTTGAGATTAAATGATCCAAAAACTCAAAGTTTTATAAAATTTGGCGTTGTCGGTTTTGTTGGTTATATAGTAAATGCATTGGGACTTGAATTATTTTTCCGCTTAGGACTTAGCGCAGGAATTGCAGCTGCACTTGGTGCTGAATTATCAATTATTTCTAATTTTACCTGGAATAATCTTTGGACATTTTCCAGTAAAAAGATAAGCGGAGTTATCAAGATTATTAAGAAATTTTTGGCCTTCAACTTTACTTCAGCCGGAGCTGTGATTATTCAGTTTATTGTAGTTGGTTTAGGAACAAAGTTTTTTGGAGATCAATGGAGACAGGTCTTACTTGTAATCGCCATAGGTTTCTTTATCATTCCCTACAACTGGCTTATGTACAACAAATTCATTTGGAAGAAGAAATAACTTTTTAATTAATCTTTAAATTAATTATATGGGGTCCAGTCTGCCACAGGCGCTGTGTTTTGTGAGATAAAGTTTATGGAATACAGATAAATAGCAGGAAGTAAAATCAAAAATAATATTTTGAATTCCTTTTTTCTTAAGAAATCATTAAATGCGATAATGGCAAAGGGATAAATTGGGGCCGAGTATCTTGAAATGTCTCTATGGGCAACGAATATGGTAGCGATGAAAAAAACCAAGGGAAAAAGAAACATGATATCAGTTTTATATTTTTCGTAAAGCTTTATCAAAACCACACCTCCCAAAAGATATATAAAAATTATGTCCTCCATCCAAATGTCGCCTAGCCAAGGTCTAGAGGAGTCAAAAACTTGAAAAGGAGGAAATACAAGATGAAAGTTATCTCCTGATTGGAAATAGGCAAAAAAATTACCGATTTGGAAGAAATACAAGCTAAATACTCCAATTACAGCCAAAGGTACAACTAGGTAAACTAAATATTTTGAAATATTTTTTATCAGGTTCTGTCGCCAATTTTTGATAAGGTAATCAATTCCGTAAGCAACTAACAAAAGAACTGCTGGAGTTTTTATGGTTTGAGCAAATGCTAAAAATATTGCTGAATATAAATACTTATCTTTTTTATAAAAATAAATTGAACTAACTATAGAAAATAAAAACCAAGGTTCAGGTGCTCCTACGGTTCTAAGGATTAAAAATCTGGCTGGCAGAAATAATGCCAAAACAACTAAATAAACTTTTTGTTTAATTTTCAAAAGATCAAACAGCAAATAAAGACTAATAGCATAAAGAATGGTTCCCAGTAATGTGCTGAAAATCATTGCCCACCAGCCGGGTAAAATCACATCAAATATAGAGATAGTTGCCGGATAACCAGGAAAGTGAGCGGGATAGTATTCGAGTGGCAAAGATAAGGAAAAGCTTCTCGATATACACTGAGGATTGTACCAGCATTTTGATATTACTAAATAGTTAGGTCCATCGTAATTAGCGAAAAGCTGAAATGTTTGGTTGTTTATTATAAATGGAAGCCATACAATAATAGAAGTAATAAACACAATAGCAACGAGAAAAAGTATGTTTTTCGTTTTTGTCATCTTTGCTTAAAGTTATGATAACATAACTAAATAACCGATTTTTAAAATAAATATTATTGATTAAATTTACAAATCAAAAAATATGAACGACAATAAAAAACATTTTCTTCTTAAAGAATTATCTGTTTTTTTCCCTGCATATAATGAAGAAGAAAATATCCAAAATACTGTTGAAGAAGCCATTAAAGTTTTAAAAGATGCGGTTAAGACGTGGGAAATAATTGTCGTTAATGATGGCAGTACGGATAAAACGGGAAAAATAGTAGAAAAACTAATTAAAAAATACCCTCAAAATGTCAAAATGATTACCCACAATCCCAATAGGGGTTATGGGGCAGCCTTAAAAAGCGGTCTTTATTCTTCAAAATATAAATATATAACCTTTACAGACTCTGACGGTCAATTCAAGTTTGACGAAATATACAACCTTATTAGCTCTCTTAAAGATAATAAGGCAGACATAGTGATTGGTTACAGAATTAAAAGAATGGATCCTCCTTCCAGAGTAATTTTGGCAAGTATGCTTAAAATTTGGAACTTGATTTGGTATGGGGTTTGGTTTAAAGATGCAGATTGTGCTTTTAAGTTGTTTAAAAAAGAAATCATTGACGAGATTCCTCCTTTGAAAACAGAGAGTGCCATAACTACCACTGAATTTTTGATAAGAGCAAAGAAAGCTGGATATAAATTTACCCAGGTTGGAGTGCGCCATTATCCAAGAACTGCAGGAACTCAAACAGGAAGTAATCCTAAAGTTATTTTAAAAGCCGCTAAAGACAGTCTAAAGCTATGGAAAGCTCTTCATTAAATACACTTAATTGTCCGCTTTTTCTAAAGCTATTTAATAAAAAGGTAAACGTTTATTCCTTATCCATTGTTTTGATTATTATTCTTGCAGCTTTTTTACGGCTCTTTAGAATATCGGAACACATGGAATTTTTGGGGGATCAGGGAAGGGATGTCTTATTGGTTGCAAAATTGTTAAAGGAGGGAGATTTGCTGTTTATCGGTCCTCAAACTTCAGTTGGGAACATGTATCTGGGTCCTTGGTACTACTATATGATGGCGCCTTTTCTTTTGATATTTAATTACAATCCAGTTGGTCCGTCAGTTATGGTTGTTCTAATTTCCCTGTTAACTACATATTTAATTTATGAATTTTCGAAGAGATGGTTTAATCCAATTGTTGGAATAATATCTGCCTTATTATTCGCCCTCTCACCCGTAGTGGTAAAATTTTCCTCTTTCTCTTGGAATCCAAATGTTATGCCCTTTTTTTCTTTACTGGTAATCTGGTCTGTTTGGAAAATTTATAAAGGGGGAAGTAGAAAATACTTCTTGCTTTTTGGGATTAGTTTTGCTTTAGCATTAAATTCTCATTACCTTGCCTTGCTCTTAATTCCTCCGGCAGGATTATTTTTAGGATTAAGATTCTTAGGAACAAAAGATAAAAAACAATTCATTGCAAAATTGTTATGGTCACTTGCTGTATTTATGCTGATAATGTCACCATTGGTTGCTTTTGAAATTAAACACGATTTTGTTTTATTTAATGCTTTTAGCAAATTTACTTTCCAGAAGGAAGGAAGTATAAATTTTTCCGGAATATTAAATAATCTGTTTATTAATTGGAATTTGATCTTTGAAAGGTTGGTTTTGGGAAAGGAAAAGTATTTATCAACTTTCCTAAGTCTAGTCTTTGCCTTTGGAATATTTTTGGTTGGTTTAAAAGAAAATAAAAACATCAGCATAGACTTTAAAAGGTTGTTGAACAAGCCATTTGTATATTTAACTATTTGGTATTTACTGGGAATTATTGGCTTAAGTAGTTATAAAAATGAAATATATGACCATTATTTTGGCTTTTTATTTTCTTTGCCATTTATTCTTGTGTCCTATTTATTGTTTAAGCTATTTAATCAGAAAACCATTGGAAAAATTCTATCGATACTAATTCTATTTTTTCTTTTGTATCTAAATATTAAAAATAGTAATCTCTGGATAAACCCAAACAATCAGCTTCAAACTACCAAACAGGTTGATGAACTTATAATAAATAATTCAGATAACAAGTCATTTAATTTAGCCCTTCTCGCTAAGCAAAATTACGATATGCCATACAGATACTTTTTCTACATTAATGATCAGCCCCTCTTTGATCTTCATGAACAAATCACTGATCAGTTATTTGTCATTTGTGAAACTTGGAATACCGAATGCAATCCCCTAGGTCATCCTTTATGGGAAATCGCTGCTTTCGGATGGGCAAAAATAGACCATCAATGGAATTTAAATGGGATTGAAATATTTAAACTTGTTCCAAATGAAGAAGCGGATTAATCTTGTAATTATCCTTATCCTATTGGCTTTAGGAATTTTTTCAGGAAAAGGAGTGTATAAGTATAATGTTTTCAGCACTCACGATGGCGATCACCATATTTCCCGCAGTTTTGATGCTATCCAATCCTTTAGTGAGGGCCAATTTCCTTTAAGATGGGCAGGTAGCTTAAACTTTAATTGCGGTGTGCCAATTTACAACTTTTTTTATCCCTTGATTTATTACTTAGTAGTGTTTGTAAATTATCTTTCATCAGATGGAGTGATTGAAAGCTTAAAACATATTTATTTTTCAACCTTCCTTTTAGGTCCGCCATTTCTTTATCTGTGGCTGAAAAATGAAACAAAAAGTACAATGGCCTCCTTTGGAGGAGCCTTCTTATATTTATTTGTCCCTTATAGATTCTCTTTAATATTTGTCCGAGGCAGCCCAGAGTTTCTAAGTTATGCAATTCTACCAATAGTATTGTATTTTTATTCTCAATTGTTTATTGCTGAAAATAACAGAAAAAAAATAATCTTTGCCTTTTTGGCAAGCATCTCAGGCGCTTTACTAGCGATTTCTCACAACTTTACCGTTATGTTCCTTCTGCCTTTGGTTTTGCTATATATTTTAATCAAGATTTACCCGTCAGTTAAAAGTCATTTTAAAAGTGAACTGAAAGGCAAAGTAAATAGAAAGTTAGAATATATAAAACAGCTAATATCAGACAAAAATATAATTTTGCCTTTATTTTCCTTTATTTCAATTTTCTTATTGGCTGGATTTTTTATTTTTCCAGCTTTGATTGAGCAAAAATATGTTCAGATAGGTAAAGGAGAAATAATTAAAATTCAAGAACATTTTCCAACGCTTAAACAATTAATCAGATCGCGTTGGGATTATTTTTATTCTTCTCCTGGAGTAGAAAATGATGGGATGTCATTTATGCTTGGATATGCCCAATGGCTGGTTCTTGGAATTTCAGCTATTTGGTTATTCTTCAGGGCAAAGGCAAAATCATTAAAAAAGAGCAAATTGTCTTTTTT
>DIVO01000021.1:0-4811 GCA_002428285.1 Patescibacteria group bacterium UBA6130
ATTAACCTCAAGTTTTGGTAATTGTTATCCTAGAGTAAATGAGATTAAGATATCAAAAAGAATTGAAAACTTTCCTTCTTGGGTGGTAGATTATGTAATTGTTCATGAGATTTGCCACCTTTTTGTAGGAGGACATAATAAAAAATTTTGGAATTTAGTAAATAATTATCCACGATCTGAAAGGGCAAGGGGTTTTTTAATTGCTGTTGGGTGTAAAGAAACATAAAATCATATCAATTTTTTTAAGGCTAAAGCATAACTAATTCTACTAGAATCATAAATATCTTTTAATCCCAGACTTTTGGCTTCAGTCATTCTTCTTTTGGCTTGGCTGATTGGCCTAACTTTTCCCAAAAGCGAAACCTCACCTAAATAGGCGGAATTATTAGGAAGTGGTTTGTTTTTATAACTGGAGTATATAGAGGCAAGTACTGCTAAATCTGCTGCTGGTTCATTAGTTTTTAGCCCCCCGCTGATATTTATAAAAACATCATATTTATACAAAGGAAGTTTGAGAATTTTCTGGGCTACTGCCAAAAGAAGCTGTCCTCTATTGTATTCAATACCATTAATCACTCTTTTAGGTGTAGGGGTAAAGCTTTCGGTTACAAGAGATTGTATTTCTATTGCTAAAGGCCTTGTTCCTTCTATTACCACAGTTATAGCTGAACCTGCCTGAGGTTTAGAGTCTTTATCCATCCAGATTCCCGTTGGATCTTTTACCTCTTTTAAACCCTTGTCTGTCATTTGCCATACTCCCACCTCGTCAGTTGCGCCAAAGCGATTTTTTTGTGATCTCAATAATCTTAAATCTTGGTATCTTTCTCCTTCGAAATAAAATACCCCATCAACCATGTGTTCCAGGGTTTTAGGCCCTGCCACTGTTCCTTCTTTGGTTACGTGTCCTACCAAAAACACCGGGAGTTGCCTTGACTTTGCCAACTTAATTAATCTATTTGTTGCCTCTCTTGTTTGACCAACCGAACCAGCAGCTCCAGAGAGGAGAGAGGTTGTCATGGTTTGAATCGAATCAATAATTAATATTGACCTTTTTATGTTCGGAGCATTTTCTAAAGTGGCAATAATTTCATCGACATCGGTTTGCGTCAACATTAAGAATTTGTCAGAATTTTTATTATCTATTCCCAGTCTTTCCAATCTTAATTTTATTTGCTGAGGAGATTCTTCTCCGGCTACGTAATAGACGGTAAGTGATTTGTTGGCAACTAAAGATAGGCTAAGTTGAGAAAGAAGTGTTGACTTTCCTATTCCGGGGTCTCCGGCAATTAAATAAACTGAACCCGGAACAATACCGCCACCCAAAACCCTATTAAACTCTTCTATGCCGGTATCAATTCTGGAGATTTTTCTTGATTCTACTTCAGACAAGCTCAGAGGTTTTACTGCCTTGGCTTTTGTTCTTGTAGATGTGGCCAGGGGAAGGTTTTCTACAAAAGTATTCCATTGATTACAATCAGGACATTGTCCTAGCCATTTTGGAGATTGAGAACCACAGTTTTGACAGACGAAAACAGTTCTATTTTTTGCCATCAATTTTTAAGATTTTATTAATCACATCGAAGTCGAGTGTTTCTTGTTTGATTAATTCTTCGGATAGTAAAACCAAGCTCTTTTTATTTTTCTTAAGGATAACCTTGGCTTTTTCATAACTTTCATTAATAATTCTTCTCACCTCTTTATCAATTTGAGATTGTGTTTCCGATGACACCTCTTGGGGGTTCATGTAATTTTTACTCCATTCGCCAGCATCTATCTGTGGGGAAAGGTTAAGCGGTCCCAAGCTGCTCATACCATATTCGATCACCATATCTCTGGCGATTTTTGTGGCGTTTTGAATGTCGTTAGCTGCTCCTGTGGTCATTTGGTTAAACATTAATTCTTCAGCAGCTCTTCCGCCCATGAGGGCGGTAATTTGGTCGACTAAGAAATCTTTGGTGACATGGGGTCTATCTTTTTCGGGGGGGATAAGAGTAAACCCTAAGGCCATGCCTCGAGATACAATAGAAATCTTTTGCACGGGATCGGTGTTTTCCAGCTTCCAGCTGGTGATAGCGTGACCGCATTCGTGGAAGGCGGTTATTCTTTTATCTTGCTCGGAAAAAACTCTTTTTTTAGCAGGACCTAATTTAACCTTCAAAGCACCCTCATCAATTTCTTCCATTCCAATTTTAGTTTTTTCTTTTCTTGCGGTAAGTATGGCGGCCTCGTTTAACATATTTTCCAAGTCAGCTCCAGAAAAGCCGACGGTTCTTTGGGCAATTCTATCCCATGAAACATTTTCTTCAAAAGGTTTGCCTTTAGAGTGTAATTTAATAATAGCGGCTCTTTCTTCCAGATCAGGGAAAGTTAAGGTAATTCTTCTATCAAAACGTCCGGGTCTAAGTAGAGCTTGATCGAGTAAATCACCTCTGTTGGTTGAGGCCATAACTACAACTCTATCGGTGGGTTCAAACCCATCCATTTCTACTAATATTTGATTTAAAGTTTGGTCTCTTTCGTCGTGTCCTCCGCCGAAGCCTCCTAATCCTCTGGCTCTGCCTATAGCATCTATTTCGTCAATAAATATGATACTTGGAGCGGCTTTTTTGGCGTTGGCAAAAAGGTCTCGGACTCTACTTGCTCCCACACCAACCAAGATTTCCATAAACTCTGAACCAGCAATAGAGAAAAAAGGCACATTAGCCTGACCGGCAACAGCACGGGCAAGTAATGTTTTTCCAACACCGCTCGGACCAACTAAAAGCACTCCTTTAGGTGGGCGGGCTCCCAGTTTTCGGTATTTTTGAGGGTTCTTCAAAAAATCAACCACCTCTTTGAGTTCTTCTTTAACCTCAGTTAAACCGGCAACATCATTGAAAGTTATAGATTGTTTGCCTTTGTTAAAATATTTGGCTTTTGATTTGCTAAAAGAAAAGATAGAACTTTGAGCTTTTCCGGCTTGTTTGAAAATATATAAAAAGAGTATGGCTGTTAAAATAATTGGACCAAGAGTAGCTAGAATACTTCCCAGAAGCTGAGTCAGATCTTCGTTGTCGAACTCAAAATTTACATCTTGAGGATTAATACCGCTTTCACTCAAAGTCTGAACGAAGTTGGTGTTTGCTTCTCTTTCTACTCTTGCTGTACTTTCATCCTTGAAATCGACAATAAGATGATCGTTATAAACTAGTATTTTCTCTACCTCATTCTCTTTAATANNCGTTTAGCATTTGAGAATAAGTGATGTTTTCTTCGCTTTGCTGACTGGAGTTGTAGTTGACCCAGACCAAAAACAGATAGCCTAAAACCATGAGTGTGATAATAACTCTTCCATAACTTATCTTCCGACCCTTTTTTGATCCCTTAGAGTTTTTTAAAAAGCTGTTTTGGTTTAAAGGATTAAATTTTTGCTGCATAATACTATTGTTTGAATATCATAAGTATATCATTAAACTTGGATTGAACCCAGATTCTAAATCTTTCTAAAATTAATCTACTTACCTCTTCGTCTTTCTCTCTTTCCGAATTCCGCTATGGCTGCGTCTAGTTTTTTCGGAGAAAAATCAGGCCAAAAATGTTTGGAAAAATAAAATTCAGAATAGGATGATTGCCAAAGAAGAAAGTTTGATATTCTATATTCTCCTCCAGTTATGATTACAAAGTCCGGATCGGGCATATTGAGTGTATATAAATATCTTCCTAGGGTTTTTTCATTGACCTGTGATGATTTAACTCCTTCTTTAACCATCTGTTTAATTGCTCTGATTATCTCGTCCCTACCGCCATAGTTTAAAGCCAAATTAACTTGAAGATTAAACCTGTCTTTATTAATCGAAACAATTTCTTTGATAGCTCTTTTAACAAACAGAGGAAGAGAATCAATATCTCCAAGAATATTTAGCTTTACTTTTTCTCTGATATATTCTTGTTTTTTCTCTCTTACCATTTCTACCAGTAAGTTGAAAATGTTTTTAACCTCTTCGGCTGATCTGTTTTTTATATTTTCTGTGGAAAGGGTATAAACGGTGAGATATTTAATTTTTCTTTTTTGACAGTGCTCAACGATCTTTTTTAAAGTATCTGCGCCAGCTCGATGTCCTTGAACAGGGGTTAGATTTCTCTTTTTTGCCCAACGCCTATTTCCATCCATGATGATAGCGATATGTTTGGGAATATTATTTGTTTGCTCATTCATACAGTATTTTACCAGAATATGGGAATTGTGCTAAAAGCAACAAATCACAAACAGGAGAAAAAAGTTTGCTTAAGAAATGATAGGAAAGATTGAATTTTCTTGAATACAATCTTGATATAATTGTCGTCTATTTTTAACAGGAGAAGCACTAATCCTTAGAAAGGAGGTGATCCATCCGCTCCTTCCAGAACGGATACCTTGTTACGACTTAGCCCTCATCGCCAAGTTCGCCTTGGTCCCCGACGAGCGGAGCCTTCAGGCACCCTTGACTTTGCTGACTTGACGGGCAGTGTGTGCAAGAGGCGAGAACGTATTCACCGGAGCCTGCTGATCTCCGATTACTACCAATTCCAAGTTCATGCAGGCGAGTTGCAGCCTGCAATCCCCACTGAGAAGCCGTTTGGTGGGATTAGCTCCACCTCGCGGTTTAGCAACCCATTGTCGGCTCCATTGTAGGATGTGTGTAGCCCTAGACATAAGCGACATGCTGACTTGACGTCGTCCCTTCCTTCCTCTTCGGCACATGCCGAAGCAGTTTCCCGTGACACAAGTAACACGGGACAGGGGTTGCGCTCGTTACCTCACTGAAGAGAACATCTCACGACACGAGCTGACG
>DIVO01000021.1:4892-5351 GCA_002428285.1 Patescibacteria group bacterium UBA6130
CTTGCGGTCGTAATCCCCAGGCGGTCCGCTTAACGCGTTAGCTTACGCCTCTCCAATAAAAATCAGAGAAGCTAGCGGACATCGTTTAAGGCTAGGACTACTCGGGTCTCTAATCCGATTTGCTACCCTAGCTTTCGTCCATTAGCGTCGGTTAAATCCTGGCTACCTGCCTTCGCCCTCGGTGTTCCTTGTCGTATCCACGGATTTCACCCCTACACGACAAGTTCCAGTAGCCCCGAATTCACCCTAGATTTCCAGTATCCTATCCCTTCCTCCAGTTGAGCCGGAGTCTTTGAAATAAGACTTAGAGATCAGCCTGTGGACCCTTTACGCCCAGTAATTCCGGGTAACGCTTGCGCCCTACGTCTTACCGCGACTGCTGGCACGTAGTTAGTAGGCGCTATTTCTCTCCATCCGAAGATGGAAAGTGAACGGTTTACAATCCGAAGATCTTCATCC
>DIVO01000027.1 GCA_002428285.1 Patescibacteria group bacterium UBA6130
TTCTCGAAGCATAATGAAACTTTTTTTCCTCCAAATAGCCATAGTTCTTTTCGTAATAATCTAAAACCAATTGATAGGTGGATTTGTGTTTTCTTTGGTAAAAATCATTAGCTAAACTTAAAATTTGTTCAGGGACATTAATTCCAGTTGCCTGTTGGAATCCTGACCACTGAGGCACTGTGTTTATTTCCAATATTTTATATTCTCTCTCTTCCTCATCGAAAATAATATCTACTCCACATACCTGTAATCCAAAAAGAGAGGCGGTCTTTTGAGCCATACCGGAAAGTTGACTGTATTCATCATCGTTTTTCTTAACCTCATAGGCATTTCCCCCTTGAGATACATTATTTCTATATTCTCCCGGTTTTGCTACTCTTTTTATTATTCCCAAAGTTCTGCCGCCCACAACAAATGCCCGATAATCTCCTGAGTTTTTGATAAAGTTTTGAAAAATATACCTAAAAGGCTTATTTTCGATAAGTCTTAAGTCTTTTTTTTCTTTTAGTAAGTAAACCTTATCTCCTCTAGCGCTTAAGTTCGCCTTCATAATAAAAGGATATTTAAGATCGCCCTTTTCTATCGCTTTTAAAACATTTTCTTTGTCTTGAAAATGGTAGGTTTTTATTCCCTTTATGGCAGAAAAAGTCTCAATTATTTTTTGCTGGTAAACTTTTTGAGCAACCATGGGGGATAGATGAGTAGCCTCATTAATTACCTTTTTTCTTTTTCCGATACAACTTAAAAAGGTGGTTCTTCCAACGGGAATATCTAAAGATGAAGTTCTAAAAATAACCACATCTCCCAATTTTCTACTTACCCCTTTGAGGTTATTTAAATTCTTGATATCCTGAAAATCAACTTCAAGATTAAGTTTTTTAGCTGCCTCTTTAAACTCCAACCTTGTTAAGGTTGAGTCTTCGGGAGTAATAATTGTGATACTGCTCATTCTATGGCAATTTAAATAAATCAGCTTTTACCGTCACTTAACAATCTATCTATTTCTTTTAGTGCCTTTTCTGGAGTCTTTCCCATCACTAAGGCAATTTCTTTTGAAAGGGTAATTTTAAGCTTCTTTAAAAGCATATTTTTGCTAATAGAAATACTGTCCCTTTTACTCTCCCAATCCAGTCTTTTTATAGCCTTTGCCGTTTCAAAAGGATCATTATTAATTAATATATCTTTAACAGTTTCTATCCTTATTTTTCTCTGTCTGGATTTGGATGAAAAAATTTTAATAATTTCTTTTAAATCATCTTTTGAGATAGGCTTTCTTATATTGGTTATATTCAAACTATCCTCAGGAATACTACAGATAATATTGTCCCCATTGAGATCGCTTTTAAAGTAATGCTCATAGCATATCACTCTCTTTTTTTCTCCATCATAATCCCTAATCTCCATTTTAGTAACAACATACACATTACCAAATTCAATAAACTTTTCCCCTTTTTTAAAAGCCACATCTTTTGTCATTTTTTTCCTTCCATAATAAGTAAACAATTCTTACAAATCTTATAAAGCCCCAATTAATCCTCAAGCTTACAAAATCTCACTATTTTCATTTTTTTCTTCATCAAACAAAACATATACATCCTGTTTATATTCATCCAACCCAACAAATTCTCCTTTTCCATCCAGTAAGGATTCATAAGGCTTACAAGCGTGACAACCACCCTGAGGACATTTAAATTTTTCCAATTGTCTTGCTAGCTTAATTTGTTTGGCAATTTTTAAAACTTTGTCAAAGGAATCATCTAAATTCGGAAGCGGACAACTTGTTAGCTCTGAGCTTTGTTCCAAATACCAATAACTTGCCTTAACAGCTTTTCTATCCTGACAATTATGAACAAGAAGACTATAAATCGGCAACTGTAGTGAATTGTTGTCTTCCTCGTTTTTCCCAGTTTTAAAATCGATTATATGAACACCATCCTGTTCGGGTATATATTCCAGCCAGTCAATTTTGCCGCATAAAATTATATTGTCTTTTTCTGAGAGCCAGAAATGAGGCAAATCCATCCTAATCTTAACCGCCAGCCTTTTAAGCGGTCCTGGATTTGACGAGATCTTTTTCAGCATCTCAATTCCTCTTTGTTTGTATCTACTTTCAATATCAAGATTTCTAAATCCTCCTCTTTTGCCGGAAATTTTCTTCCAAGCCGCTTCAAACTTTTCAATTAAGGGTGTTTCGAACCTCTTATCCCGAGGCAACACCGATAGTGACTCTACAACCTCATGGACTGCCTGACCTAAAGCTAAGGGAGGAGACATTATCTTAACTTTATGACCTGTTTTTGGGTCTTTGTAGATGTTTTTTAGGAAATAAGACCGAGGACATTCCAAGAAATCTTTAATGGAAGTATGCGAAATCCAAACCGCTGAAAATTTATCTGACATGCCCTATTATACCAAGATAACCATAACTGCTCGTATTTATAACTTTTTGTAAATAAAAATTACCTACGATTTACTCTGTTTTTCTAATCTAAATACCTAAAAGTTCCCAAGGTGGGTGTGGGTAAAATCAAGGTGTCGTTATTACTAGAAGGTACGATTTTTCCCAGAATAATAAAGGCCAAAATTGCTCCAATTAACATCAACACAGCATATTTAACAAGATCATTGTGCCGAAGGTAATAAAGCGCTTTATCAAACATTTTTATAAAGCAAAAATATTACATTTTATAAGCATAGCTAAATATACATAATTCACTTGGCTTTATAAACCCTTAACTATCACTCTTCAATAACCATAATGCTTTTAATATATTTGGGGGATATAATGTTTAACAATCGATGAACAAAAACGTAGTAGTTATAGGAGGAGGAAGCGGCACCTATAATGTTTTAACCGCTCTAAAAGACTGTCCCAATCTCAACCTAAGCGCCGTAGTATCTATTGCAGATTCGGGTGGAAGCTCTGGTCAATTAAGAGATGAGTTTGGCATACTTCCTCCGGGAGACATAAGAAGAGCAATCCTGGCTTTATCGGATCCTCCCATCGATTATTTTTCATTAAGACAGCTTTTTTCATACAGATTTGGCAACGGCACCGGACTAAACGGTCACTCCTTTGGAAATCTGATGTTAACCGCCTTAAAAGAAATTTTAGGAACAGAGATCGAGGCAATCGAAGCAATTTCAAAGATGTTCCGACTAAAAGGCAAAGTTCTTCCGGTGTCTTTGGAAAAAACGAACTTATGTGCCAGACTTGAAGACGGAACAATTATAAAAGGAGAAACCAATATCGATATCAGAACTGTTAGACCGGATCTTAAAATTCTTGATGTTTTTATTGATCCCATAGTTAAAATATTTAAACAGGCAAAAGAAGCAATATTGGAAGCCGATTGGATAATCATCGGCCCCGGCGACCTTTACACAAGTCTGATTCCTAACCTGTTGATCTCTGGAACAAACAAAGCTATTAATGACTCAAGGGCAAAAATAATTTATGTCTGTAATTTAATGACCAAGTACGGAGAAACTGATGGTTTTTGCGCACAGGATTTTGTCATGGAAATGTGTAATTATCTGAAAGAGGCAGAAAATAAGCTTGAATTTACAATCGTCAACAGCGAAAACAAGGTTCCCAAAAAACTAATGGAAAAATACATAGAGGAAAAAGCTCATCCTGTTTTTGAAGATAAAATGCGAAAATATCCAAAACAAGTAAAAACAATCAAATCTTCGATGGCTCAGTCCGGACAGCTTTGGAGGCATGATCCCGAAAAACTGAAAGAAGAAATTTTAAAAATCATTTTCTAATATCGGGTAGCCAAAAGTATTTACTCAAATCCACACTTCCATCTTTCTTAAGATCTATGCCCTCAGTTACCAATAATTCCGCTTGTTTTTTTCTTCCTCAAAAAGCATATCTATTCGATAAGCAACCCGACTTATCAACAATCCTATGGCATGGGTATCTTATAGGATCTTTGTTTTGATGCNNCTCTAGCGTCTTTCAAGCCAAGAAATAAGGCAATTACTCCATACGTTGAAACTTTGCCCTTGGGAATTTTAGCCACTACCGATAATATTTTTTCAAATAGTGAGGTTTTTTTATCCATATCTAAATTATATATTATTAAATATTCCTAAAGACTTATTACTATAGGTTGTAGATATAAGAAATAGCGGGGGAGAGAATAGGTGGTTTTTCCACATGGTTGTCCACATTTTATACAAACTTTATTCAAATAAACCCTAGGGCTTGTTAATAAGTTTGAGGTTTACCCAAACTTATTCTTCCACCGCCCTAGTTGATTTGCATAAGGTAGAATATATTATGAACATTGGAGCTCATTTATCAGTCGGAGGAGGAATCAGTAATGCGGCTAAAGAAGCCGGAAAGCTTAAAATAAACTGTCTGCAGATTTTTTCAGGCTCCCCAAGAAGTTGGAATAACAATGTAATCAATAAAGAAGAGATAGATAAATTTAAATATTTAACCAAAAAATATAATATTGATTTTGTTTATATCCACTCTAAGTATCTGATAAACATTGGTAGTAATAACCCTAAAGTTGTTCAAAGCTCAATAGACTCATTAATATTTGATTTAAATTTAGCAAAAAAAATTAACGCCAGAGGTGTAATCTTCCATCCCCATCCCCGCTTTAACCAAAAAATAATTGTTAATAGTATAAAAAAGATTTTAGACGAAACCCCCAAAGGTTCCTCTTTGATCTTGGAAAACTCCGCTCAAGATAAAATAAAAACAATAGGCAAAATAATAAAAAACGTCAAAAATGATAGAGTAAAATTTTGCTTGGACACAGCTCATGCTTTTCAATCCGGGTATGATCTATCAAAAGAAAAAGGAATAAAACAACTCATTAAAGATATTAGGACTTATATCCAATTAGACAAATGGGACGTAATTCACGCAAACGACTCAAAAACAGAATTTGGGTCAAAACATGATGTCCATGCTCTGGTAGGACAGGGCAATATAGGCAAACTGCCCTATCTTATTCTTACTAACCACCCCTACTCTTCTCATCTTCCTTTTGTTTTGGAAACGCCTGCATTTAAAGAAAATGAAATGCAAAAAATTAAGGAGATTAAAAACCTAAGATCTTTTGGCGGCAAAAAATTAAATGCCGATTTCTTTCAGCAAAATACCCTAACAGTTGCAAAGCAGCTTTTAGGAAAAGCAATTGTGGTAAAAAATAAAAATAAATTATTGATAGGTGAAATTAATGAAACTGAAGCCTATAAAGGAGAGGAGGATAAAGCTTGTCACGCCTCCAAAGGAAAAACAAAAAGAACATTAACAATGTATGGTTCAGCAGGAAAACTTTATGTCTATCTCGTATATGGAATGTATTATTGTTTAAACATTGTCACTGAGAAAAAGAATTATCCCTCTGCTGTTTTACTTAGAGGCATAAAACCAATATATGGAATTAAAAACATGGCTGATGGTCCGGGAAAATTAACTAAAATTTTGGAGATTAACAAAAAACATAATGAATTAGATATCACCACAAATAATGATATTTATCTATTAGATATTGGCATAAAAACCGAAAAGATCAAAAAAGCTAAAAGAATTGGGGTTGATTATGCCAAAGAATGGGCGGAGAAAAAATGGAGATACGTGGCAGAAAAAAGATAATCAATCATTATAGATTATTTGAGGTTGTTTTTCCTAAAATAAAAGCAAATTTAGCTATGTGGTTTTGATATGATTAAAAAAGAATGCTATCTTAGAATATATGAATAAACCAAAATATTGGCTTTATAGACATGGTAATATTCCTTTTAGAGGAGATTATTTACAAGCTAAGCTTGAAACCCCGATCGAACATGATGATAACCGCCTTTGTCATTTCAAGCAAGGAGACAAAACCTTCACCATTAAAAGCCCTGCTCAGGTGGAATCGTTCGGAAAAGAATTTGAGTTAACCTATTCTATCAATCCAAACCACCCTACTCCCGATTATTATCCCGAATCTTATAGTTTTGATCTGTATTCAGAAAGATTAATTAACCTTGTTGATAAGTTTGGAGTTAAATTCGAACACTTTCCCGTCAAACTGATTGACAAGAAGGGTAAGCCGATAAACAACTTAAAATATAATATTTTTCACTTTATGGAAGATGTTGTGGATGGCATGGATCAGGAAAAGTCAGAATGGGTTGGTGATTTTCACATTGGAATACCCAGACTGGTCCTTGACTATAATAAATTCGAACACCGACCAATGATCTTACTCGATCATCTTTATATAAGACTAATCAGAGACGATTTAAAACAAGAGATTATAAAATTAGGCATAACCGGTTTTGGTTTTTTAGATCCTTTAAAATATCGCAGTGGTAAATATGGTTTTCCCCCAAATTTTGAAGACTAATGTTTTTCTAAATGGGCAAGAGTCTGATTGAATTCATTAAGATTGTTTGTGTTTTGGGTAGAGAAAAAACTCCTTATAACTTCTATTATCCTCAAAACCTCATCGATCTTTATAATTTCATCTTTTTTTAATTCATTAACCCATTCTGCTAATACGGCAGACGATCCCTTGTCTTCGGCGGCTGATTTCTCAATAAATTTTAAAATATCGTTATTTGACGCCTCTCTTAAATTCTCCGACGAAAGCCCTCCTCCAGCCTGAATTCCAAAATAGACCCAAGATTCAGAGTTAAGATTATCTATCAAGGCAATTTGGGTGTAAAATAATCCCGATTTACCTCTTTCTGTCTCAGAATCTATAAAAACCAACCTTGATGATGCGGTATCACCTTGAGAATTAATTTCTTCTTTATACAAAACCTTTCCGATTTCAAAGGTTTGTTTAGAGGTTTCATTATTCATTTTTATTAAACTAATTAATAATCTGATTAGCCAGAAAAAATCTATTAATACCTATACTCTAACAGAAATAATTTTTTCGACCAAATTAGCAGAATTTATTATTCCAACCCAATTATAAAACCAGAATTCCTAGTCAAAATCATAAGTTAAGAATTCTTATTAACTCAAGAATATATATTTAATTTATTACAACAATCGCCAAATTTAATATTGAGGCAAAGGAAACCCAAATAAGATAGGGATAAAGAAGATAAGCGGCATTTGTTGAAATTTTCTTAAAGTTATTAATTGTTAAAAATATCAAAACCCAAAGAACCATTATGTCTAAAAAGGCTATTAAGGGCTGATGGAGATAGAAAAAGATAAAAGACCATAAAAAGTTAAAAACCAGCTGGGAAAAATAAAACTTCAAGGCTTTTTTCACATCCTGGTCATTTTTCCCTTCTCTCCATACTGAATAACCAGCTATCCCCATCAATAAAAAAAGAATTGTCCAAACAGGAGCAAAAATCCAGTTTGGAGGATTAAAAAATGGTTTGTTTAAAGTTGAATACCAACTACCAATAGAAGGAGTGGTAACGGCAGAACCCAAAAAAGCGATTAAAAATGTCGCTCCTAAAATAATAAATAGCTTTTTAAAATCTATTTTCATTTTTAGTATTTACTTTCTTTCAATTCTAGCCAATAAGCACCTGAAAATCAAAGGTGGATGCTAAAAATGAGAAAAACTACACGCTCCTTCAAATTTAAAATGAATACTAGAATTGACACTCATCAAGTCAGGGAACAAGGCCTTAATTTTCTTTGGCAAGTTTTTCATTGTTATTTCTTCTTTTTCATTCGAAAAAAACAAGACTTCATTGTGTTGTAAAAATCTTTTATCTTTGATGTTTTCAAGTAAACTTAAAGCAATAGCTTGAATATCTTTTTTAGTAATTTTATCTTCGTGGTCAAATAAACCACAGGAAAAGTTCAAAATAAATTTTAACTCTAATGGTTTATCTGTAGCTTCATTTGTCTTGATTAGAAATCGGCGGCAATCCCCTTGTGGTGCCAATACATCAATTATTATCTTTGTCATAAATTCCTCTATCTAATTATTAACATCCTAATTATAAAGTTTAAGGCTAACTTCTGTCTAGGTGGCCATGTTCCTATAGTATTTATAGATTTTTTATGTAATGATAAAATATAGAAAATTAGTTAATAATAGGCTGTTAAAAAACATTTTATGGATAGTAAATCTTTAAACAGAAATTTAAACAAAGCAAACAAGGCTAAAAAGGATGAGTTTTACACTCAGCTAACAGATATTGAAAAAGAGCTTCGACATTACAAAAAGCAGTTCAAGGGAAAAGTTGTTTATTGCAATTGTGATGATCCCTATGAAAGTAATTTTTTTAAATATTTTGCATCCAACTTCAATGCACTGGGGCTGAAAAAACTTATCACTACAAGTTATTCGGGCTCGCCGATTACTGGAAAACAACTTTCCCTTTTGGAAATGGAAGGCTTAAAGCCAGAGGGAAAACAACCATTCAAAATTGAAATCACTAAAGTACCAGACGAAAACACCGATGGAGCTATTAACTTAACTGATGTGGAGTGGCTATTAAAACGCGATGGCAATGTGTCAGCACCTCTAAAAGCAAATGGAGATTTTAGAAGTAAAGAATGTATTGAATTATTAAAAGAATCCGATATTGTAGTCACAAACCCACCATTCTCACTTTTTCGTGATTACGTCGCTCAACTAATTGAATACAATAAAAAGTTTTTAATACTTGGCGACCAAAATGCCATTACCTACAAAGAGATTTTCAAGCTTATAAAAGATAATAAATTGTGGTTTGGCTATGATAATGGAGGTATAAAATGGTTTCAGGTTCCCAAGGATTATGATATCCCTACAGAATCAAGGAAAAAAATTGTTGATGGAGTAAAATATCTTAGTATGGGAAGAATAAATTGGTTTACAAACCTAGATACTACAAAAAGATATCATGAACTTACGTTATACAAAAAATTTATACCAGAGGAATTTCCCAAATATGACAACTATAATGTTGTAAATGTAGATAGAGTTTCGGACATTCCAATGGATTATTATGGTGTTATGGGAGTACCTATTACTTTTGTAGACAAGTATAATCCTGAGCAGTTTGAAATTTTAGGAATTGCCAACTCTGCAAGGTGGATTGATTTTAAATGCTTGACTATTATTAAAGGGAAAAGAATATACAATCGTGTTTTAATTAAACAAAAATATGAAAATAGAACTAAATAAAATAAAAGTCCGAGAAGTGATTGATGGGTACAAAGATAATGCCGAAGAAGGCGTTGTTGGATATGGTGGCAAACTTGATATTCGACCTAAATACCAGCGGGAATTCGTGTATAAAGACAAACAGCGAGATGCAGTCATTGATACCGTCAGAAATGGTTTCCCTTTGAATGTAATGTATTGGGTAGTGCGTGATGATAACGGATACGAAGTGCTTGATGGACAACAGCGAACTATCAGTCTTGCGCAATATGTAAATGGTGATTTTTCA
>DIVO01000059.1 GCA_002428285.1 Patescibacteria group bacterium UBA6130
GTCCATACTGATTGAGATCACCATATTGAAGACTCCAAGCTGTCCAACTATCGTAATCGGTTCCATTCCAATTGCCATATCTGTGCCAAAGAGTTCTGCCATCTGAGGCAAGTACAGTCTGTTTTATTTTATTTAATGTTATATCCGGATGCCTCAACGCATTGTCATCGTAAGATCTAAAACCAGAATTACAAGCTGAACTAGCGGCTCTTCCCCTAGTTTCCTGGCTTTGTTGGGTCAATCTGACTGTAAAAGGAATCGCCAAAACCAATAATAAAAGAATAGCTAAAACATAAATTTGGGAAAATCCTCTATTCCAAAACAAACCACCATTAAATATTTTTTCTGCTTTTTTTAAAAAGATCATTTGCATAATTCTTAAATACTATTTATCCATTTAAACAGATATTTTCATTTACTGTCAAGAGCCAATTTTCGTTGAAGTCCAACGAAATGCTATATTGTTTTTATGAAGCCATTTAAGAACAAACGCAAAGGAAACTTAATCACTTTATTTTTAATCCTCAGTCTCCCATTTCTGCTTGTGGCATTTAAAAAATTTACCGATTATCGCAAGGGGGCAAGTGGCAGATTGGCTGACATCCAGGTTGATGCTTCTGTTGTGGGTGAGAAGATAAATCCTTCGATGTGGAGAAATTTTGCTCAAGGAGGAGAAGAAAGAACAAATATGATTTTGCCTATGCAAAACAATATTAAAAATCTTAAAACGGAATATGTTCGAATTGATCATATTTACGATTATTACAATGTTGTTCAATCTGACGGAAGCTACAATTTCTCACAACTTGATGAGATTGTTATGAGTATTCTAAATTCTGGAGCTAAGCCATTCCTATGCTTATCTTATATACCTGAAGAATTCAATCATAAAAATATAACTTCTCCACCAGATAATTGGCAGAAATGGCAAGATCTGGTTCAGGCAACCATAGAACGTTACAGCTCCTCCGAAGGAATGGCTATTAATAATGTATATTATGAAGTCTTTAATGAACCAGATCTTTTCGGAGGCTGGCATTATAATAAAGAACCAAACTACTTAACTCTTTATTATTACTCATCTAAAGCAGCAGCCAATGTCAAGAACAGCCAAAACTTTATGATCGGAGGCCCTGCTACAACAAACTTCTACCCAAATTGGGTTAAATCTCTCTTAAATTATTGTCAGACAAACAATCTAAGAATTGATTTTATTTCCTGGCATAATTACTCCCTCTCCCCTCAACAATCTTTGAACAGTATCCAAGAATTCAGACAAATTCTTCTAGACTTTCCCGATTATTCACAAATAGAAAGTATTATCAGTGAATACGGTCCAACAGCCGACAAGTCGAATTTATACCAAAATAAAATCGGAGCAGCGTACCAGCTTGCAACAGCAGTCAATCTATCCGGAAATATAGATAAAATGTTTGCTTTCGAATTAAAAGATGGACCAGATGATAATATGGGCTGGGGACTACTAACCCATGAGTCTAAAGGCCTGGAAAGCAAATTACGTTACCAATCTTTTCGATTTTTAAATCTGATAAATGGAAGAAAAGTCTTGCTTTCGGGGGAAGGTTCATGGGTTCAAGGCTTAGCTTTTATAAATGAAAATGGCTTAAATATTTTCCTGACTAATTTTGATGCCAATAATATTCATTATGAAAATGTGCCTATTAGAATTAATGGCTTATTAACAGGGAATTATAAAGTGAGAAGAGATTATCTATTTGGGAATGACTTTCTAACAAGGGAAAATGTGAGTAACGATGAAGTTATTCTATCTGCTCCCCTAGAAGCAAATGATGCTGTATTGATAACTTTTTATCTTCAATCAGAAACCGATCAGTCTGCGAACATCCCCAATAGAAATTAACAAAAACAATAGCAACAGAAGAACCATTCCTACCTGATTGACAGCTAATTCAATTTTAGTAGATATCCTCTTGCCTGTTAAGATTTCGAAAAAGATAAATAAAACCCTTCCACCATCAAGTGCGGGTAAAGGCATAAGATTTACAATGGCAAAATTAACAGATAGGATGCCAAAAAAATGCAATAGCATTAACATTCCCGATTGCCTTTGAATTGTAGATGAAACTTGATAAATACCAATAGGTCCGGCAACATCTTCTGGAGTCACTCCCCTAAATAGATCAACAAATAAAGTAAACAGGCTCTCAACAATCATCCTTCCCCAAAACCAGGCCTCTTTTAATCCTTCAGCTGCCCCTAAAAATGGTCTTTTCCACCAAGTTGGTTTTACAATTTCTGTATCATTAATAGCTACACCAATAGCCCCTTGACCCTCAGGGGGATTAACACGAGGAGCCAAATCAGTCTCAAAACATTGGAATTCATCTGATAAAGAAAATTCATTCGGGCATTCAACTTTATTTTTAACCTCAGCCTTGCGTGCAACCGTATAAGAAATTTCCTGTCCTGCATAAGCAGAGGAATATTCAATAAGCTCGTCAACCGTTTTTATAGCCTGCCTGCTGTCATCATATTCTATAAATAAAACATAGTCGCCTTCCATTAACCCTGCCTGTTGTGCGGGACTATCAGGAGCAACTTCAGTTATTTGAACTTTGCCAGAGTTCTGAGGAATTCCAAGAATAGAATATACAACTGCAAACACAACAACCCCAAGAATAAAATTCATAAACACACCCGCTAAAGAAACAGCCAATCTTATTTTCCACGACTTGTTATACATTGCCCTTTTTTGCAATTTTTTGTCCTCACCTTCCTGTTTAAGTTCACCGAAAATTCTAACGAAGCCCCCCGCCGGAATCCAATTTAGAGAATATATTGTTTCCCCTATTTTTTTACCGATTGCCCTAGGAGGATATCCCAAACCAAATTCCTGAACCCAAACTCCACTTTTTTTGGCCACAAAAAAATGACCAAGTTCATGGATTAAAACAAGAACGGAAATGGCAATTATGAAGGTAAGAATAGTAACCAGCATATTAGTTCTCTTTCAGCTAAACGCTCAAGATCTCCTCTTCTTTTTTCCTCTGTATATCTTCCAGCTTTTGGATATATTCATCGGTCATTTTTTGCAACTTATCTTCTAGGGCATGAAATTCATCCTCGCTGATTTTTCCCTTTTTTTCCTGATCTAAAAGATCGCGCCTGACGTCACTTCTGGTATCTCTGATTTTTACCTTGGACTCCTCTGCTCTTCTGGACAATATTTTGACATACTCTTCTCTCTGCTGAGTAGTTAAAGCAGGCAAAGAAATCCTGATGATAGTACCATCAACAACGGGAGAAAGACCCAAATTTTGTTTAATAATGCTGTTTTTGATTTCGTTAATTATTGAAGTATCCCAAGGTTGAAAGGTAAGCATTCTTGCTTCAGGAACAGAAATTGAACCAAGTTCTCTTAAACTCATTTTTTGCTGACCTCCATAGACCTCGACACTAATACCTTCTATCAAGGCAGGATTGGCTCTTCCTGTTCTTATACTTGAAATTTCATTAGAGAAAATATCAAGTGAAGATTGCATTCGCATTTCTACAGCTTTTTCATCCATATTTCTTTATACCTTTATCTCAAAAATTATCTACTTCTATAATATCAGACTTTAAAGAATTATTATATTTCAAATCGCTGAAAATTCCTTATTCTGATATTCTCTCCAAACTTGGCAATGTGACTTTTTAAGAATTCTTCTATGGTTATCGAAGGATCTCTTATATATTCCTGCTTTAATAGTTCTTTATCATTTTTCGGGTTCATAGCTGCAATTTGAAGACAAACTTCTTTGGCAAAATTTCGAAAATCCTCGTTTCTGCCAACAAAATCAGTTTCACATAAAACCTCGACAATAGCACCGACCTTTCCTGTTAAGTGAGTATAGGTGGCGACATATCCCTGACAGGTTTCTCTTTCCTGCTTTTTTGAGGCTTTTTCGATGCCTTTTTTTGCAATTATTTTTTTGGCTTTTTCAAAATCACCCTTAGCTTCCTCAAGAGCAGATTTACAATCCATGATACCTGCACCGGTCTCGCCTCTTAATTTTTTAACTTCAGATGCGGAAATCGATGTTTTTTCTTTTTTTGAAGATGTTTTTTTATTCATATTTTGTTAGTTAATAATTAATCTTCTTTCTTTGGCTTTAAGATGGTCTTAGATGCGTTACCCACTTCTGAAACCAAAAGGTTAATGCTTTTTAAAGCATCGTCATTAGCAGGAATAGGATAATCAACAATTGTAGGATCAGAATTGCTATCAACAAGAGCAATGATAGGAATACTTTCCTTAATTGCCTCGGAAATTGCAGATTTTTCTTTTTTGATATCAACTACAAATAAAGCAGATGGCAGATCTTGAAGACCAAGCAAACCGCCAAAAAATTTATCCATTTTGCCAATCTCTTTCTTTATTAAGGACTGTTCTTTTTTAGGTCTTTTTTTGTATACTCCTTTTTCCCAGTCTTCTTTCATTTTGGCAAGAATTTTCAGTCTTTTTTGAATTTCTTTCCAATTAGTAATAGTTCCTCCAAGCCATCTTTCAGTTACATAATAAACACCTGCATCTTTGGCAACTTCTTGAACTATTTTTTTGGCTTGCCTTTTGGTCCCAATAAAGATGATGGGTTTGCCTTCTTTTGCTAATTTATTTAAAAATATACATGCCTTTTCCAAACAATCCCTGGTTTTAATCAAATCAAATATCTGGATATTATCTCTGGAAGTATAAAGATAGGGTGTAATTTTGGGATGAGTTTTGGCTATAGTATGACCAAAATGACAACCTGCTTCAAGTAAATCATTGAGGGTTGCATTAAGCTTATAACTCCCACTCTTATCCTTTTGAATCTTTTGAGGTTTTGCCTTCTTAACCTTTGGAACTTTTACTTTTGTAATCTTCTTGGCAACTTTGGTCTTTTTTTTAGCCTCTACCTTGGCTTTAGGTTTATTTACTTTCCTTTTTTCTGCCATCCTTCCTCCTTCCGCTAAAGCTTGAACTGAAAAATCAGGATGGTAGCCTTAGCGTGCTAATAAAATTAATAAAAGTATTATATCATAGGCACTGAACAATCATCTGCCCAAAGCCAGTTTAAGAATGCTGACTACTTCCCTACTAATCTGCTGAGGAGTTTTTAAGCTGTCTATTTTCCCTGACGGAGCACACTCCACTTTTTTCCAACAGTTTTCCTTTGCCAATTCTTTATAAACCTTTTCTGCGTGCTTAAGATGTTCCTCACTTGCCTCATGTCCATCCGGCTTGCCTTCCCTTCCTTCTTTTAGTTTCATGCCAATCTTGTATGGCATATATAAAAATATCACTAAATCTGCCTCAGGAATGCCGAATACATTATACTCTATGTCCTTGATCCATTGATTAAACTTTTCTCTCTCAACTTTGCTTTTTATCTTTCCTCCCTGATGGGCCATATTAGATTCCATATATCTGTTTGATAAAACATTGATCCCGTTGTTTAAGGCGTCAATTATTATGTTTTTGTTAAAAAATCGATCATATGCATAAAAAATGGAAGAAAGTTTTGGATCCAACTCTGCCGCTTTACCAAATTGCTGTTCATAAGGTTCTTTACCAAGATATCTTCTGACAATATCTCCTGTCGGAGTTTCGTACATAGGAAATGACACCAATTTAACCGGAATACCACTATCCATCATATGCTTTTCCAGCAATAGCGCTTGAGTTTCTTTACCCGAGCAGTCTGTGCCTTCAATAACAATAAATTTACCCCTTCTCATGTTATCTTTTTCCCAAAATACATTTCAAAATTTTCTCGACTTCTTTTTCCAAATCTTCCGGTGTTCCTGTGTTCTCGATTAGATAATCTGCTAATTCCAAGCATCCCCGAATATTTGTTCCTTTGACAAAATCTCCAGAAAAATGATCTTTATCATCCATTTCTATAAACTTTTCCCAAGTCAATGGCTCTCCTTCTCTGTTCCTCTCCGAAGCTCTTTTGAACCGCAATTCTCTGGGAGCAGTAACTCCTATAACAACTGCACCCTTGCTCTTTAAATATTCCACTTCGGGAACGGCTCGTATACTTTCAATCACCATTTTTTCTATTCCATCATCCATGAACTTCTCATATGTTCTCTGGGCAAGGATCTGAGGACCAAACTGGCTTCTTAATCTATTGCCAGTTTCTAAAAGTTTTTCGCGGGTAATTTCTCCCTGTGTTTTTGTTATTTCTTCCCTGATCCGGTCGGACAAAGGGGAGG
>DIVO01000005.1 GCA_002428285.1 Patescibacteria group bacterium UBA6130
AAATCAATTGACGACCAAGAGGCCCAAAGGAGGGTTGAGCGGGCAATCAACAACCCCCAGCAGGCTGATCCAATGCTTAGAGCCTCACTTGTTTTAAAGCAGGCTCAGGCATCTAATTCTCAGCTTTTTTTGCAAATACAGAATGATTTGCATGTCGCTTCAGAAAGGTTTACCGCAACATATGGAAGTCCAAAGGATGTTGCCACGGCGGCTGCTCTTTCTATGGCGGGTAAAATTATGCCTTCTGAATCAGGACAACTAATTAGCGACACCTCAAGGGCGATTGGCAGGATAAAAAATATCTCTTCATCTTTTATTCCTCAGACGAAAGAAGGCTTGATATATGCCTTTCAAGCGGCAAAGTTAGCCGCTGCAGGCGCAGGAATAAGTCCGACCTTATCCGCTTCGCTTGGGGTAAGTCAGACACGGTCTTCAAAAACTCAAAAAGAAACAGATGTTGGGCTTGGGGGATTGTCTCCATCTGTTATTCAACAAGCCGAAAGAGCCCCATCTTTAAAGGAAGCCGCTATTATCCTAGAGAATAACGGTGTTCCTAAGGGAGAAGCCCAAAAAGTTGCCAGTATTGTCCAATACAAGGTTCTTTCAAGAACTGTATCTCAGATCGGTCAAGTTAATCCTTCACTGTTAGACAATGTATCGGAAAGTGAGCAAAAAGATATTATCTCTGCAAGTTTGCCGGCAGAAGCCAATCCCGGAAATGAAGTATTAAATGTTTTTGTCTCTTCTTTGTCTAATGGCGAAGGTTGGGAGGAATTTACTCAAGAGCAATCTATGGACCAGGATTTTATCGCCAATTTACCTTCTCCCTTAACCAAGCTTTCCTCGGTTGAGCAAGCGGAGAACTTACTTGAGCTGGATGCGGCAGTAAATCAAGGACTTGTAGATAATCCCGAGGCCTTGGAAAGTGTCCTTTTATCAGGACATGAATCTTCCTCCTGGCAGAGATTGCAAGAGTTGAAAGCCTTTTTTCGTTCAAGAGAAACGAATTCAAGAATGTTGGGGAGTATGGACAGGATTTTGCCGAACATGTCTTCCGAAAGTCCATTTTTTTCCTATCTAAGCTCAACTAGAGAAGCGGTTGATTTGGTTGATAGATCTTTTTGGAAGAGAGCTTTCTTGGTTAACAATAAGGTGTTTAGAGGTTTTGGTGAGAGAGGCGTATCTTTTTTGGCCAGAACTCCTATTGGCGGAATTTTTCAGTCTATGGGTAAGAAAACAGGGGGTTGGTTTGCCGGTAAGGCGGTTAATCTAGGCAGTAAGGGAGCTATAGCTATTGGGAAAAAAGCGGCCACTAGCGGAGCTTTGAAAGGAGCAATGTCGGCAATTGGAGGTGCTTTGGGGATCGGAACAGGTCCAGCAGGATGGGCGGCAATAGCCGGTTCACTTGGGTTGGATCTATTAAAAAAAGGTTTTAAGAATTTAACTTCTGGAGTAAGCGGTTTTCTTACTGGAGCCTTTTCTGGCAGTGCCGAGGGCGATTCTGATGCTAAAATTTTTTTTCTGATTCCTGTGGCTGTTATCGGGACAGTGGTAGCCTTTGCTTTGTTGGCCGTTGCCGCTATTGGTTCTTCTTTGTATGTTGCCAGTGAAGGGGTAGGAAATCTTTCACCCGAAGAGATATTGAATAAAGTTGCACCAATTAATGTTCCTGATGCTGATCCTGATGAAAGTGCCCAAAGAGCAAAAGAAATTTATGATATTTTAACGTCCTGTCTTTCAGATAACGGAGATAGTGCAATTGCTACTTACGAAACCTTGATAGCCAATAACTCTTGCTTGCTTTCGTCGGGATTGAGCGGTTGGGCATATGACACTTTAGTGCAATCAGCCGCTGGACAGACTGATCCAGGAAGTGTTTTTTACCACAATCTTCAATGCGTTGGGTTCGCTCGAGCTGTTATTCCTGCATTAGCCGAAGTTTCGGTTGGGGCAGCAAAGGAATTTGCCTCTGTACTTCCAAGCACATCTGACATGTCTCGGCTTACTGCTGGAGTGCCCATTGTTAAAACCTTTGGGGATTATGGACATATTGCCATTGTTACCAGCATTGAATATTCGGAAGCGGGCGGAGAACCGCTGGTTTATTATGTTCAAGCAAATGGTTTTAATGGAGAGGTTTTTTACTCTCAGGCTTACCCAAGTCAGCTGGCTGACTTGGGATATGTAATAATAGAATTAGAATGAAAAAATTTATAAATCAATACTGGCTGATTATTCTATTGGCTGTTATTGCAGTTGTTTTACTTGTTATCCGACTTGTTCCCAATGAACAACCCCAATTCCAATTAGGTGTTGTTTCAATTGAACCATCATCTGGGGTTTTGGAACAGTCGCCCTCTGGAGTTATGGTTGTTTTTAACAGGGTGGTAGAGTCGCGGGATCAAGTTGAGTTGATAATTTCTCCTCAAACTCAAGTGAAAGAAAATATCCAGGGAGATCGAGTTGCTTATGAATTCGTCTCCAAACTAGAGGGAAAATACTATTTTGAACTAAAAGCCAATGGGCAGTCTTTGTATAGTTGGAATTATGAAATTTCGGTTCAGGCTGTCCCAACATCACCTCCTGATGAGGGTTTTGAAGCCCCACGGGGAGACCCTCAGATAATTTACGATGATGCAGAGGAAGTTTATAATAATTACCCCCTCATTAGGTATATGCCATATTCGGATGATGATTTTGCCATCAACTATGACTCGCCTTTGGTTTTGAGGGTAAAGATAAAAAGCCCTGACATTGAAGCAACCAAAATTAAGGTTTTGCAGTGGATAGAGGACAAAGAAATTGATCCTACTACCCACGAAATAATTTGGCTTTGATTCTCTCAGAAAATCTGGTTAAGAAGTCGTTGCCGTCAACTCAAATTTAGATAAAACAAGCGCCGAGCCTAATTGAACAATCACTTTTGGTATTGTAAACTTAAAGATATGATTGGACAGCATCAAATACCTCAGGAAATCTCTTCATACGAGTTCCGTTTGATAGGAAATATGACAGTCAGGCAGTTTATCAAAATGGGTGGCGGGCTTTTAGTTGCAGCTTTTGTCTATGTTTCAGGCATGCCTTTTTTGTTAAAATTTCTGCTGATCACAATTTTTTCTGCTTTTGGTTTTGCCTTGGCTTTTATTCCTGTTAATGATCGTCCTTTAGACAAATGGATTTCCTCTTTTTTTAAAAGCATCTACTCGCCGACAATATACATTTGGAAGAAAACGGCAACAAGGTTGGATATGCGTAAGGTGGCTGCGCAGGTTCATCATGCGCCTATCACTCAAAAGGTTGATGTTGACGATAAACAGCCAACAATTAGAGAATATGTTGCCTCATTACCCATCGATGAAGATGAGCCTGAGAAAAGAAGACAGTTATCTGATAAAGAATTTAGAGAACAGTTTGAGAGGATTCAGCTTCAAACAGTGGGAGCAGAAGAGATGGAGCGATCTGATAATCAGGTTCCATTGCAGGAAGAGGCTATAAAAACAAAAGATTCATTGAGCATGGATCAATTGATGGGTTTGTGGGATGATGATTCCCTAGGGTCAAAGCAAACAAAAGAAGCAGAATTTTTAGAGGCCAAGATGCCCGCTACACCTACGACTCCGAATTTGGTCAGTGGATTAGTGGTAGATGAGGACGATAATGAAGTTGAAGGAGCTATTGCTGAAATACAAGATATTGCTGGCAATCCTGTTAGGGCTATGCGTACTAACGGCCTAGGTCAGTTCCAAACAGCAACTCCTTTATCTCAAGGAGATTATCTAATTGTTGTGGAAAAAGAACCTTATCGTTTTGATATAATCAAATTAGCCATTGAGGGTAAAATAGTTTCACCCTTAAAAATAAAGGCTCAAAGGAGCTTGGCCAATTAATTTTTCATTTAACCTGCCATGGCCGATATAAAAAAGATTGCAATCAAAGGAACCACTCAGCAACATCTTCCAATTGAAGACATAACCGAAAACATTGTTGTTTTAAAAGACGGATCTTGTTGTTTGATTTTGGAAACGCCTTCTGTCAATTTTGATCTATTGTCAGACAAAGAACAGGATGCCATGATCTATGCCTATGGAGCTTTGTTGAATTCTTTAAATTTTCCCATTCAAATTTATATCCGATCCAGTATGAAGGATGTTTCTTCTTATCTAATTTTACTTAAGGAGTGGGAAGAAAGACAGGACTCAGATTTATTTAAGAAAATGGTTTCTTCTTATAGAAAATTCATTGATGAGTTGGTACAAAAAAATGAAGTGCTGACAAAATCATTTTATATTGTTATTCCTTTTTCGGTATATGAAATGGGATTGCAATCCGCTAAGGTGGGTATGGCAAGTGTTCTTCCCTTTTTACCTTCGAGTAAAAAGGTCAACGAATCCTTATCTTTGCCCATAAATCAAATTTTAAAACGTGCCAAGGCCAATCTTGAACCCAAAAAAGATCATATCGTTAGAGCTTTTGGAAGATTGGGGCTTAAAATCAGGCAGTTGGAAACTAAAGAGCTTATTAATCTTTTTTACTCAATCTATAACGAGGAATCTGTTAGTATTAAGAACACTACGGTTGAGAATATGAACTCGCCGGTGACTTTGAAAAAATAATGGATATTAGTAAAATCACCATGAATTTTCCCGGTCTGGGCAAAAAGCCTGATCCGGAAACTCAGGAAAGCAAGTCTCAAGCCTCAGAGGGAGGTAATGGGAGAAGTTTCTCTCAGGGTGTTACCACGGTTAAAGACATTATTTCTCCATCGGCTGTTGAGGTTGATTTTGGGCATATCAGGATAAATAACCGTTTTTATAAAACTTTTTATGTGGTTGGATATCCCAGATATGTTTCTGCCAATTGGCTTTCATCTTTAATCAATTTTGATAAACCCTTGCAAATTTCCCTTTATGTTTATCCCAGTGAAGAAAAAGAAGTTTTGGATGATCTAAAAAGGAAAATTGCCGAAATGGAAGCGGAGATTTCTATCAATGTTCAACAGGGAAAAGTTATTGATCCTACGGTTCAAGCCAAGCTTGAGGATGCTTTAACTCTCCAGAGAGAATTAGCCAGAGGAGCTGAGAGGTTTTTTCAGATGGGTCTTTATATCACTGTTTCCTCAGCTTCAGTGGAGGAGCTCAGAAGGGTAAGTAAAGAATTGGAGTCATCCTTGGGGGGATTGATGATTATTCCCAAACCGGCGACTTTGCAGATGGAAGAAGGATTTAAAACGGTGTTGCCTACTTGCAAAGACGAACTGATGGTAACCAGAAATATGGATACCACCTCTTTGGCAACAACTTTCCCCTTTGTATCCTCGGAATTATCTGATGACAAAGGAATTATGTACGGTATAAACCTTCACAATGGTTCTCTGGTTATTTTTGATAGGTTTAACATGGAAAATTATAATTCTGTAATATTTGCCAAATCCGGTGCCGGAAAGTCTTATATGTGCAAACTTGAGGCTTTAAGATCTTTAATGTTTGATACCGAGGTTATTATTATTGATCCTGAAAACGAATATGAAAATTTAGCTAAAGCCGTTGGTGGTCAGCATGTCAAGCTTTCCTATAATTCTCCTTCGAAAATTAACCCCTTTGATTTAGAGTTAATTGAGCCTGATCCTAACGATGAAGAGGAAGAGCAAAACGAACTAGGAAGAAAGATTATGTCTCTTCATGCTCTGTTTAAAATCATTATGGGGGATTTAGGCGCTCAGGAAGAGGCTATTTTAGATAGGGCTTTGATGTTGACCTACAAAGGCAAGGGTATTACTCCTGATCCGGAGACACAAACAGGTAAAGAGATGCCGTTAATAGAAGACTTGTTCAAAGTGCTGATAGGCATGGAAGAGGAACAAGCGGCTTCAATGGCGGCTAGGCTTGAGAGGTTTATTAAGGGGTCATTTGCAGGTATTTTTAACAGTCAGACCACGGTGGATTTAAAAAATAAGTTTACGGTTTTTCAGATTAGGGATTTAGAAGAGGCTCTTCGTCCTGTGGCCATGCATATTATCTTGGATTACATTTGGAACAAGGTAAGAAAAGACCTTAGAAAAAGAATTCTGATAGTCGATGAGGCTTGGTATCTGATGAAGTATAAAGATTCAGCTATCTTTTTAAACGGTATTGCCAAAAGAGCTAGGAAATATTATCTGGGTTTGACAACTATTACCCAGGATGTTGATGACTTTTTACAGACTAAACAGGGACCAGCCATTATAAAAAATTCATCAATTCAAATTCTTCTTAAACAGCATCCGGCGGCAGTTGACTTGATTGGGGATATTTTCTATCTCTCCGATGGAGAGAAACAGTATTTATTAGGAGCCAATATTGGAGAAGGAATATTCTTTGCTGGAAGCAATCATGTTGCCATCAGGGTAATGGCATCGCCCCAGGAACACAAGCTTATCACTTCAAACCCCGAAGAGATATTGAAAATGCGGCAAGAGGATAAAGAAAACAAAGAAGCTCAGAATTTACAAGAATAATACTTCTCTTGCATGAGTGCTCAATTCGTTTGATTATTAAGCCCAAGCTCTTTTGAGAGCGTAAAAAGACATAACCAACATTGAGACTTCTGTGGTTAAGGTTATAACGGCGGCTCCGATTCCTCCCAAGACGGGAATAAGAATAATGTTGCCGATAATATTAATTCCCAAGGCTATTAAAGAGAAGCGCAAAAATCGGCCCTGTTGCCCTAAGGCGATGAGAGTATAACCGGTGGCATGATTTATAAAGGAGAAAACAATGCCAAAAGACAAAATTTTTAAGATGGTTATTGAAGGAGAATAATCATTTCCAGCCAAAATTTGAATAATAAAAGAGGAGAAGAAGTAGGTAATCAGGCTCAATATTAATCCTGATACAGACAAGACAAGCAAGGATTTTTTAAAGTAGGTCTTTTTGTCACTTGAGGCAGACATTTGAGGGAAAATGCTGTTCATTAAAAATGAGGCAGTGCTAGCTAGATTACTATAAACTTTATATGAAAGGCCGTAATAACCCACATTGGCGGCAGTAGTTAAACTTTTTAGTAAAAAGTTATCGATTCCTTGGTCATAAGTGGCAAATACCAGTTGTCTGATGCCGATAGGAGCAGATTTATGCAATATGTCTTTGATGTTCTGGGATTTTGACTTTGACAACTTGATTTTTCGTCTTATAGCCAAAAAAGCCCCCGCTCCGCTTAAAATTGCGCTCAAAGTCCACATGGTTATTACTAGACCAAGAGAGGATACTTGGTTTAAATACAATAAAACCACTGTGAAAAGAAAAAATAGGGAGCCAACAATTTCCCATAAAGATTTGACAAAAAAGTTGAGCTCGGTTTTGAGAACGATATCTGCAAGCATTCTAATAGACAGAAAGACGAGTGCTAGCGAGGCGATCAAACTGATAGTTCTAATATCAGAAAACTGAGGAAAAAGAAGGGCGAGAATTATAAAAGCAAACCAGACTGTTAGGGTAAGCAGGAATTTCAAATTAAAGATATCGGAAAATGCCCGATCTTTGTTTTTGGCTTCTGAGGCTGTTTTGACTCCCCAAAAACCCATTCCCATATCAGAAAAATTCAAAAATAACAGCACTATTGAGGTTAAGAATATATAGTTACCATAAGCTTCCTGACTTAATAATCTGGTTAGCAAGGGAGTAGCAATAAGGGAACTGGCAATGGCAACAACTCTTGCCGTCAATTGCCAGCCGGTGTTTTTGGCAACTTTATTCATTGGTTAAATTTTAACAAATGTCCATGTTAAAATCTTGACATGAACAACAACCCTTCCGTTATAGATAAAACTCAGGCCTTAGAAAAAATTGCCCAGCAAGCAAATGATTGCACCCAATGTCCTCTTTATAAAACTGCAACCAAGGCTGTTCCCGGGGCGGGTAATCCTGAGGCGGAAATCGTGTTTATCGGAGAGGCTCCCGGATATTGGGAAGATCAAAAGGGCATCCCTTTTGTGGGTGCGGCAGGCAATTTACTTAATAAGCTTTTAATTGAAATTGGCATGAATAGAGATGATGTTTATATCTGTAATATTTTAAAACATCGTCCGCCCAACAACCGTGATCCGCAGGAAAACGAGATACAGGCATGCACTCCTTATCTCAAGCAACAGTTACTGATAATTAAGCCCCAGCTTATTATTACCCTTGGGCGGTTTGCCATGAATTATTTTCTCCCTAGTGCTTTTATTTCTAAAGTTCATGGGGTTTCAAGAAAAATTTCCTGGCAAGACTTCTCTTTAACTCTTTTTCCTGTTTATCATCCGGCTGCGGCTTTACGCAATGGCAAAATGCTTGAGGCTTTAAGACAGGATTTTGCTAAGATACCCGATCTGCTAGGGAACTCAAAAACGCCGCAAAAAAAGCCGGAGAAAAAGCCTTCTCAAGGGTCGCTTTTTTAATTTCTCTTATAAACGCTGTATAATAAAGCCCATGAAAGCAGGAAGTATTACTAAAGGTATCTATCTAGTTTGGAATAATGAGCCCGTCTTGGTGGTTGATAAAGAATTTTTCAATCCAGGTAAGGGAGCGGCTGTGGTTAGGCTGAAGCTTAAAAATGTTAAAACCGGTAACGTAGTCAAGCAAGTTTTAAGAACCGATGAGCCGGTTCAGGAAATATTTGTGGAAAATAAGAAAGCTCAGTTCATGTATCAGGATCAGGAAAATTTTGTTTTTGTTGATCCCAAAACCTTTGAGCAACTGGAAGTTTCAGCCAAGCTTATTGGAGAAGATAAATATTATATGCTTCCGGAGGAAACTTACCGAATTACTATTTATAACGATGAACCGGTTGGGGTTGTTCTTCCCTTGAAGATGATTTTTGAGATTGTTGAAACCGAAAGCGGAGCCAAGGGAGATACGGTTACTTCTGCCATGAAAGATGCTGTTTTACAGACAGGTCTTGAAGTTAAAGTTCCCCTGTTTATTAAAAAGGGAGAAAGAATTATTGTCAGCACTCAAACTGGCGAATATGTAGCTAGAGCGGATAAGGGTGATAGCTGAGGTCTCTTGCGTTGAGAATTTTAACTTGGCTTTGTTTCTCTTAACACCCCAATACTTTTAAGTGCGCTTTCGACTTGATTTGAGATATCGGTGAAGCTTGCCTCTTTAAGCTCTCTTTTCCCCAGAAAAATTATTTTATAGTTATTGTTTATTCGGGGTAGAAGCGACCCTACAACCTCAGACAGTTTTCTTTTAAGTTTATTTCTCTCAACTGCTTTGGTACTTATTTTTTTGGAGATTACAAAGCCAATCAGGGGCTGGTTAGAATTAACTTTCAAATAGGAAACTCCAAACAAGGGAGTATTTAGAATTAAATTGTTTTTTTTAACGTCCTGAAAGTCTTTTTTAAGTCTTAGACGGTTTTTCTTAGGAAGAGCCATTAGACAAGTTTATTTAAATCTTGGCAAAACTTCAACCGGAGACTGTTAGTTTTGATCTTTTCTTAGCTCTTCGAGCTTTCAATACTTTTCTGCCGCCAATGGTTTTCATTCTTTCCCTAAAACCATGAACGCGAGCCCTTTTTGTTTTATTTGGCTGATAGGTTCCTTTAGTTGACATTGCGTAAATATTATAACATGAGATTTAAGATAAAATAGGGTCAAACATGATGCTGCTATTTTCAATATTAAGTTTTGTGTTAGGTGTCATATCTATACCACCTTCAAGGTGGTTTATACTTGACACCTTTCTCTTGAGTATTTATATTTATTTATGGCAATTAATAGGGGACCATTAGTACCTGGAGAGATTTATCATTTATATAACAGAAGTATTAATTTGGAGCCGATTTTTGAGTTCAAGAGGCATTGTCAAAGAGCTCTGATCTCACTTGAATACTATCAGTATACCAATCCAATTGAAAAACTGTCTTACTTTTTGTCCAGGGGAGAAAGTAAGAACAGGGAGTTGATAGATAAATGGAAAGAAGAACATAATAAACATGTTGAAATAATAGCTTATTGTCTAATGCCTAACCATTATCATTTGCTTCTCAAACAAATAAGCGAGAATGGAATTAAAGACTTCTTGAGCGTATTTCAAAATAGTTTTACTCGTTATTACAATACTCAAATGGAACGCAAGGGTCCAATCTTCCAGGGCTATTTCAAGTCTGTTAGAGTAGAAACCGACGAACAGTTAATACATTTATCGAGATACATTCACCTTAATCCCTATTCTTCTTTTGTGGTTAAGACGATTGAGGAGTTGGAAAATTATCCGTGGTCATCACTGTCTAATTATTTAGACGGTGGCAACTCGTTGTCTGTTTCTAGTGATATTATTTTAGACATGTTCGGTTGTAGGGATGATTATAAAAAGTTTGTTTTTGACCAGGCTGATTTCCAGCGAGAATTGGAGAAGGTAAAACACTTAACTTGGGATTGAAGGTGTCATATCTATTCCACCTTCAAGGTGGTTTGTACCTGACACCTTGCGATTATTTTATTAGTAGTTTTCGTTAGTATAATTTTTTGCGCTGACTTCGATTAGTTTAACCATATCTGTTTTAATTTTATTTTTAAATTGCTAGAATGAATTAATGAGAATTAGCAGAAAAATACGCTTAGACCGAAGAATACTGTTTATTATTCCTCCACTTATCGGAGTGGTTATTGGTTTTATTTTAATGCCTTCCGGCAATTCAAAAAATAATCAACCTGCGGTTGCAACTGTAGGGAGTCCTAAGGTTCCTCTTTCTTCCCAGCCAATCTCAACCTATCTGCTATCTTCTCAGGCTTTATTTTCCAAAGCCATAGATTTATCAACCTCCCAATCTTCAACAGACCAGGCTCAAAACGGGCAGATAGTGCAGCTAGTCAATGAGGCTGTCTCTATGGCTACCAAAGCCATAGTTCATTATCCTACCGACCCTCGTGGTTTTGCCCAAAGAGCCAAAATCTATGAGGCTATTGAGAAATATTCCCCTGAATCTCCGGTTATGGCCTTGAAGGATTGGGAGAGAGCTGCCATTTTAACCTCAAATGATCCTCAATATTATCTAAAAGCTAGCCAATTGGCTGAAAAAAAAGACAAACCTCTTGAGTCATTGAATTATCTGAGGAAAGCTCAATCAATTGCTCCCACCGAAGCTCAAATTCTTTTTGATTTAGCTAAAAAAGAAACAAGCCTGGGTTTACTGATAGATGCTAAGGCCACTTATGAAAAATTATTGGTTTTACTAGTGGACCAAAAACAAAAAGAAACCGTTTCCAGAGAACTTTCAGCCATCGAAGAGTTATTGGCTCAGAATAACACTCAACCCAACTATTCACTTGGAGAAAATAAGCTTGAATTTTCAGATAATCCTCTTCAGCTTGAGGCTGACGGCGGAAGCAGGGTAGTTATTGCTGATCCGGGTGAAGAAAAAGACGAGTCTATCGAGAGCCAAGCAAGCAGTAATGCTTTGTCGGGCACAGCTATATTAAAAGGTGGGGATAATGAAATAGAAATTGCCAATAGCAACATCACAACTCAATCCCAAATCTATCTGACAGCTATTGGTGAAACAGAGGGCAGAATCTTAAAGGTTAAAAACAAAAAGGCATTTTCTCAAGATCAGGAGGGAAGTTTTACGATAAGCATCAACGGTATCCTTAACCATGATTTGGAGTTTAAGTGGTGGATAATTAACCCTTGAAGTGAATTTGGTAGAGTTTAAATTGATCCAACACCTTTTCGGCAAATAACAATCTTTCTTTATTGTTTTTTAAATTGGTATTTTTAAGGCAATCTTCAAGATCAACCTCTAGACTCTCATTGTGATATTTTTCTTTAGGCAGATTGGGGAGGGTTTTGTAGAGAAGCTTGGTTGCGGTATCCGTATCGTTTTCAACTGCTAATAGATGGGCAATCCTATATAAATTACCAATGTTGTCTAGTTTTTTAGATTTGTAATTTATACTCATGCTAAGTTTTTAAAAAAATATTCAGCCAGATCTAAAAAATTATTTCTAATATCTGGATCAATTATTTCCATAGAAGGATTGTCTAAATTGGGTCTAATGTTTAAAACCGCATTAGCGTCAAATTGTATTGTGCTGAGGTTTACCCCACCGCCCCAAATATTTTTTTGCCCTCCTCCTTTGTTCAGTAAGATTTTTTCTCCATCTGTGTGAAGGGGTGTATCGATTACTGCTGTTTTATTAGTCAAATCGATAGTAATTTTAGTATAATTGCCTTTTTCTCTAAGGTTTTCGATTTGTTTTATAGTAAGTGGTTTTGAAGTGTAAATCATAATCTATTATATCTCGATTGAAAACTATATTGTATTGGTCGCCAATATCCTTTTGAGGGATTTCTTAAAAATGTTATAAATTAACTAATGAGTAAAAAAGATCTTCCCAGAGTTCCCAGCCTAATGTCTTCGCTTGGGCCATCTTTTATCCTTTTAGGTCTTGCTCTCGGTTCGGGTGAGCTTATCATGTGGCCGTTTTTGTCGGCCAACTATGGTCTTGGGTTGCTTTGGGGAGCCCTTCTGGGAATTTCTTTTCAATTTTTTTTGAACACCGAAATTATGCGTTATTCCTTGTATTGGGGCGAAAGTGTTTTTGCCGGATTTTTCAGGCTTAGCAGACATTGGCCGTGGTGGTTTGTTGTTTCTACTTTTATTCCCTGGGGTTTGCCCGGTTTTTCTTCAGCCTCGGCACAGATTTTTGGCTCTCTCTTTTTACTCAACGATACCAAGTGGCTGGCAATAGCTATTTTAATATTAACCGGTTTGGTGCTGACCTTAGGGAAAACTCTTTATACAACTATGGAAAAAATTCAGAAGATAGTTATTTTTGCTGGCTTTCCCTTTATTCTTCTTTTGGTGCTTTTGCTTTCATCGGGCCAAGATTGGTTGGATTTAGGAAAGGGGCTCATCGGTAAAGGGGATGGTTTTTGGTTTTTCCCGGCAGGTATCTCTCTTGCGGCTTTTTTGGGAGCAGTAGCTTATTCAGGAGCGGGGGGTAATCTTAATCTAACCCAGTCATACTATATCAAAGAAAAGGGCATGGGTATGGGAAAGTGGGCGGTAAAAATAAAATCCTTGCTTCTAAAAAATAAAGAAGCTCCTTTAAGGGGTCAAAGTTTTGTCAGAAATCAAGAAAACGAAAGCAGATTTTTTGCCTGGTGGAAACTGGTTAATGGGGAGCATTTTTTGGTTTTTTGGCTTTTAGGTTTTTTGACCATTATTTTATTATCCCTTTTGGCAAAGTCGTTGGTGTTCGGCGAAACGGTTTTTGAAGGAATTGAATTTTTGTTTTATGAGGCTTCTGAAATAAGCTTAAGGTTGAATAATATTTTTGGAGTTGTCTTTCTTATTCTTGCCGGAGTGATGCTTTACTCAACGCAATTAGGAGTTTTGGAGTCATCGTCAAGAATTATAAGCGAAAACATTGCCTTGTCGCAAAAAGGAATAGACAAGCCGGTTAATCTTTCACTATATTTTTACTTGGCATTATGGTTTCAGATATCGCTTGGTGTAACCTTGCTGCTACTTGGGGTAGAAGAGCCAAGATTTTTGTTGACCTTGTCGGCTGTTTTGAATGCTTTTGCCATGACCATCAGTTTCCCTTTAATTTTTATTTTAAATAGAAAAAGGTTGGCAAGCCAATTTCAGCCAACCAAAATAAGAAAAGCAGTTCTTTTATTGGCTTTTGTTTTCTTTGTTGTCTTTGACTTTTTAGTCATAAAAAACTTGTTTTGAAAACGTAATTATTTCAAACCTAGTTTAATTAATTACCCACCAGTTGAACTTAATCTCTTCTCCAACTGTCTGCCTGATGCCTACTGTAAATTTGCCCTCTCCCTTTTGCTTGATAAATAGAACTTGATTTAGGGTATCTGATGTTGGCGTGACATAGATAAGCGACTCGGAATTTACTTTATCGGTTAATATCTCTACCTGCATGTGTCCAGCCATAATTGAACCTGAACCGGCAGAAGCGTTTGTGCTGATTTGAGCAGAACTTGTAGCCAGTTCATCAAAGCCAGAATCTGCGGCAATTACCGGGCTGACATCTTCTGATTCAATATTTAGTTTGGCAAAAGAGGCTGAGCCTGAGGCGGTTAAGTCTCCGGAAAAGTCAGCATTGCCGGTTTGATCAACCGAAGCTACCACCTGACCATCTTGACCATACACATTAAGCATGCCAAAACCTGATTTAGAGTCTAAACTATCCTTGATAAGGTTAACATTAAAGTTACCATCGACTCCCCGATATTCATTAGCGGCCAGAGAGCCTGTTATTGTCAGGTTGCCGTTGATGGTTACGCTGCCGTTGTCTTCGACAATCATTACTCCAGCCAGAAGATCAATTTTCCCAACTCCCTGAGGTTGGAGCATAAGAATACCGTCAAGCGAGGTTAAGCTTTGTTTCGTTAAAACCAAATTATCAACGATTAGACTTTCATAGATAAAAGCTTCGTTGGCAGATATTCTGCCGGTTATGCCTAAGTCTTCAATGTTGTCTAGAGATTGAGCGGTTGTGCTTCCATCGGGGGTTATGGGCCAATCTTGAGCTTGAGCATATAGAGAGGTGCCTGTGACTGTGTCTCCGGACGAGGTAGCGGTGTTGGTAGAAACGATTCTTTCCAGCTCAGCTCTGACAGCGGCAATTTTATCCGCCATTATGTCTTTGAATGAGCCTCCATCGGCAATAATGTTGTCTGCATATACAGTGGAGAAGGTGGCTTCTTGGGCAACTAAATTATCGACTTCAATTTCGGCGGCAGTAATTTTGCCGTCAAACTCAGCATTGCCTTGGGTGTCAACTTTAGCAACTTCTTGGCCTTGGTCATTTTTAACAATAAGATCGCCAAAGTGGGTAGTGGTACCGTCATCGGCAATTTCCACAACTGTTTCATTATCAGTATTTTTAATTTCCAGCTTATCAGTTTCACTGTCGCCGATAGCAATCTCATTGGTTTCAACAATGGGGGAGATAACCTTTTCTTCAGAGATGATTTTTCCTGCAATTAAAGTGTCGCTAATAATTTTTGTAGCTTCAACCAGGCCTGATTTTATTTCAGCAACAAGGAGCTTGGAGAAGAGGCCGATTTTATCAATGGCTGAACCATCTTTTTCAACGAGATAATTATCCTCATCAATTCCATTAATTTCAATATCTCCTGTATCGCTCAAATATACATCGGGATCGTACCAGGAAACATTTACGAAAGTCATTAATTTACCAACATAAATATAGTCGGATGGCGATAAACCATATTCAGCAATTAATTTATCCTTTACAGCATTTTCAAAGGATGAAATAGGAACTCTAAAGCAAGGTTTAGTTGGGTTTGTACCATCGTCCTCTGGCCAATTGATTGCACTTAGACTACTTACTGATGGGCAATTCACTTCATTCCAATTTTGAGTTGATTCGAGAGCTTTTCCTAATATTGCCCCTGTGTCTTTAGCAAGAGTTGCAAATCCCTCTACTGGCGAAGTTGTTATTTGAGATCCATTTTTAATATTTTTTCCCGGATTGAGCATAACCTTTGTTGAAGCTTCGCCCAAATGAGCTACAGGAACAACGTTGTCAAAGCTTTCAATATTTTTGCCGTTATTTATTCCTTCATATTCTTCCTCTCCTCCATTTTTTATTTCATCTTTCATTTCTTTAGGAATCGAGATGAATCCTTCCGGATGGACGACAACACCATAAACCGACTTTCTAATGGTATTGGATGCTTGAGTGACTGTCCAGCGATTACTATCTTTCAAGGCAACTACATCTCCAAGCGAGTAGTCTGTTTTAGTCTTGCCGGTCTCTGTATAGTTATACGACAGATATGGTGAAAATGTAGTCCAGGATGTATCTGCCTGTGCGTTTCCGTTTTCATAAAATACATATCTAGTTGTTGACCCATCATCTCTCCAAATTATTTCTCCAGTATGGAAATCTATATATGAAGCAACACCGCTATGATGAAGCCTAATCTTTTTAGTAGAGTCATAAAAAGCATATAGTGAGGTATGACCATAGATGTCTCCGTCTGAATATATACCTCCTGCAACTTTTAATTTCCATGTTCCAGGATCAGTGGTCCCAATACCGACGTTGCCAGCGAATAATCCTGCTATGGTGCCGTTGCCAGGTCTAACATAGTAGGAACCGGTGCCGCCCCTGAAAATATCAGCTCTTACTTCATTCGCTGCCAAAGCATAATTTCCTGCCGCAAGACCACCGTCTGCTCTTATCCCTTTGGGTGAATAGGTTCCGTTTGTAAATTCACTTTGATTGTTTAATCTGAGCCAGTTGTCAATATTATCTGCCGATAATGCCGTTCTGTCATTAAAGGCAATTCCTCTATTGTCATTTGACGAATTAGCTGAAAAGTTGAGTAAATCGGTGGCATCTCCTGAAAGAGTTGTTACTCCATATGCATCTATTCTTAACTGACGGACTAGTGATGCGGGATCACTGCTTGAAGTATAAAAATCAATGCCTGTTCTTCCATAAACATCATATGCATATGCGTTTATTCTTGCGGTAACAGCGTGACCTAGACTTGACCCATCACTGTTATAAAATTCAATTCCTCCAAGAATTTGTGCGGCATCAACTGCAGTGTCATTGTCGGTTAATCTGAGCATTGGTTGAAGGCTATTAATTTCAAGTTTAGTGCTGGGGCTCGTCGTCCCGATGCCGACATTGCCTCCTCCATTTTCTAAAAATGTTAATCCCTTATTTGGGCTCCATTTCATTATTTGGTAGCCGGTTCCATCTGATTGTTTGATACCAAAAGCATTGTTTGCGTCCCAATCTCCATAAACTCTAAATCTATAGTTAGTAGCTGTTGCATCAAGAAGCATCCGTGCTGAGGAATCCTGTATTGTTAGTATCTCGTTAAGATGGGTTGGATCAATAAAGACGTTTGCAAGTGTTCCTGCAACATGAAATTTTGTGCTTGGATCAGTAGTCCCAATCCCAACATTTCCTCCATC
>DIVO01000049.1 GCA_002428285.1 Patescibacteria group bacterium UBA6130
TTCCATAAACTTTACTCCAAAACCAGCTATCGTTTGAGCCAATACCACCTTAGGCTGATGCCTGTGTTCTTTCGCCTGACAAATAGCTGGTATGAGCTGTCTAAAATCATTGCCATCAACCTCATAAGTCTTCCATCCAAAAGATTCATACTTAGCTTTTAAATTTCCCAAAGGCATTATTTCTTCGACAATTCCATCAATCTGAATTTTATTACAATCAACTATGGCAATTAAATTGTCAAGATTATATTTAGATGCTGACATAACTGCTTCCCAAACCTGTCCTTCTTGTTGTTCTCCATCACTCATCAAACAAAAAATACAACCATTCTCATTTCTATTACCCAAGGACAAACCCACCGCCATCGATAAACCTTGACCTAATAAACCTGTTGAAACCTCTACGCCATCAACACTTTTGCTCACATGACCCTGTAAGGCTGAATTCATACTCCTGAAACTATCAAGCTTTTGGGCATCAAAAAACTTTGCCTCAGATAAAACTGCATATACAGCGGCTGAAATGTGTCCATTTGAAACAATTAGATGATCTCTCGAATCATACTCTGGATCATTTGAATCATAACGTAAAATACCTCCAAAATATAAGGCTGTGAGAATTTCGATGACAGATAAACTCCCTGCGGGATGACCTGAGCCTGCTTGCCTTATCATTCTCAGGACATTTCTACGCAAGCGGTAACTGATTCTTTCTAATTGAGCTAACGAAAGTGCTCGAGGCATATTTGTAAAAATTGTAACAGAAGTGGGCAGAATATCAATGAGGAGTTAAAATATATAATGAAAAAATTTCAGAAAAAAGAGGAGAATTTTACTTGCGATCATTGCGGAACTATTAATTATGGAGATGGCTGGACCGACCACTGCCATAATTGTCTTTACAGCAAACATGTTGACAACTATCCAGGGGACAGGAGAAACAAATGTCATGGCTTAATGGAACCCATTGGCATAATTAGAAAAAAAGAGGAAAAAATTGTTTACGAATGTATAAAGTGCAAAACAAGAAAAATCTGCAGAAGCAGTAAGAGCGATAACCGCCAAGAAATATTAAAATTATTAAGCCAACCGGTTGATTTATCTCAATAAGTTTAGTAGAATAGCCTCATATGAATAAAAGCCAAACACGACCTTCTATTGATGTAGAAAAAAGAGATGTTGTCGGGAAAAAAGTAAAAAAACTTCGAAAAGAAGGAATACTTCCCTTAAATATCTACGGAAAAGAAATTAAGTCGGTATCTCTTAAAGCAAATGCGCTTGAATTTCAGAAATTTTATGGTCAACATGGAGAAACAAGTTTGGTTGATATAATGATCAAAGGCGAAAAGAAACCTAGAACCGTATTGATGAAAAATCCCCAATTCGACCCGATTACTGATGAAATTATTCATTTAGATATCCACGAAGTAAGCTTGAAAGATAAAGTCACCGCCAATATTCCAATTGAAGTGGTTGGTGAATCACCAATCGCCGAAACAGGAGAAGGAATTCAGGTTCAAGTTTTGGACGAGGTTGAAGTTGAAGCCTTGCCAACAGATCTTCCTGAAAAATTTGTTGTCGATGCCTTAAACTTAAAAAAGCTTGGAGATGCAATTACTGTTGCAGATCTTGAAGTCAATAAAGACAAAATTGAAATCAAAGCTAATCCCGATCAAATTATTCTCCAACTTGAAGAGCCTAGAGAAGAAGAGCCTGAAATAGTTGAAGAGGTTGCCCCCGAAGAAGTTCCAGCAACCCAACAAAAAGCTGAAACCGAAGAAAAATCAGAAGAGAAAAAAGAATCTGCCAAGCCAGAACAAGATCAGACCTCAGAAAAAACAGAAGAAAAGAAAGAGTGATTATAATTACTTCAGCTGCTGCTTTAACTCTTCCAGATCTTCCCTGAAAGGAGCCAACTCAAAAGCCTGGGCTATCGAATGTTGCGCAAGATCTTTTCTGTTATTCTCTAGCCACAACTCTGCCAGCTTTGCCCAACCATCGGGGTAACTGGGATTTTGTTTCACAATCGTCTCCCAATGACTAATTTCAGATAAATCTTCTTTTCCCAACAAAACTCGACGATAGTCACTAATACGGCTTATGATAGGAATTTTTTGATAGGTTTTATGCATATAGAAAAACCAGGTAATCAAACCAGCGGTTAATGCCAACAGAGTAATAATCTTTTTCATGCTGAAGGCCAGACGCTTATCATTAAGGCTTTATCTTTAAATAGTTCTGAGCTGCCTTTTGGATCAGCTTGTTTTCTTAATGATTGATAGATAGCTTCAGTTACAAATGGAGCGAAAGGATGTAACAGCTTTAGACTATTAACTAAAACATTTAAAAGAGCTGGCAAGGCCTCTTCTCTTCTATCTTTTGTTTGCTCGATATAGATACTACAATAGTCGTCCCAAAGGAAATGATATAAAATTTCAAGAGCTTGACCAAAACGATATTTTTCCAAATCAGAGTTAATTTTTACCTCGATCGACTTATATCTTTTCAAAACGCTTATGTCATCTTTATGATTTGAAATCTTATCTATCTCAAATTTTTTGGCATCTTTTAAAATGAGAGAGATGAACCTTGAAGCATTCCATATTTTATTAGCAAAATTTCTCATGCCCTCAATCTTTTCCTTGGTAGCGATTACATCTGTGCCTGCTGAGGCACCGAAAACCAAAGACATTCGCAAGGCATCAGCTCCGTATATATTAATAGTATCAGTGGGATCAATGGCGGTTTCGGGCTTAGATTTACTCATCTTTTGTCCAAAGGCATCACGAATTAGCCCATGAAGATATACATCTTTAAAAGGAATTTTACCGGTTCGGTAAATTCCCAACATTATCATTCTTGCTACCCAGAAAAATAAAATCTCATATCCTGTCTCCATAACAGAAGTTGGATAAAAATATTTATAGTCTTTAGAGTCAGGATAACCTAGAGTTGAATACGGCCATTGACCCGAAGAAAACCAAGTGTCAAAGGTGTCCGGGTCTTGAATATATACATCATTACCGCATTTAGGGCATTTACCGGGTGGCTTATCGCCAATAAATACTTCCCCACAGCCTTTGCTGTTTTTGTGTTTTTCAACTAGATCGGGATTTAAGGCTTTTTGCAATTGAGATAATCCCTTAAGTCCGCAATACCAAATCGGCAGTCTTTGCCCCCACCATAATTGTCTGGAAATACACCAATCTCTAATGTTGTCCATCCAATTAAAGTAAGTTTTTTCAAATCTTTTGGGAATGATTTTGATTTCTCCTTTTTTAACAGCATCGCTGGCTTTCTTTGCCATATCATTCATTTTTATAAACCACTGCAAGGAGACAAGCGGTTCAACTATCGTTTTACATCTTTCACACATACCAACCCTGTGCCTGTGTTTCTCTTCTTTTACAAAATAACCTTTGCTTTTTAGCATCTCGATTATTTTATTTCGGGCATCAATGGTAGTTAGTCCTTCAAAATCTTTTCCAGCCTCAAATGTCATCTTGGCGTCAAAGCCAATAACAGAAATAACTTCTAAGTTGTGCCTCTGACCAACTGCAAAATCATCTGGATCATGTGCTGGAGTAATTTTTACTGCCCCAGTTCCAAATTCCTTATCCACCATCTCATCGGCTACAATAGGAATCTCCCTATTCATTAAAGGTAAAATAACGGTTTTCCCAATCATGTTCTTATATCTTTTATCCTTAGGATTTACAGCCACAGCAGTATCACCCAACATTGTTTCCGGTCTGGTGGTCGCAACTATTATGTTTTCTTCTGAACCCTTCAGGGGATAACTGATATACCAAAGCTTTGAATCTTCTTCTTTATAATTAACCTCAAGATCAGAAAGGGCGGTTGAACAACGAGGACACCAAGAAACGCTGCGCCAATCTCTATAAACTAAATTGTCTTTATTAAGCTGATAAAAGGTTTCATACCCAATTTTGGTTACATCTTCATCAAGGGTAAATTTTTCTCGACTCCAATCGCATGAAGCTCCAAGCTGTTTTAATTGTAAATACATTTTTTGCTTGTTTTTCTGAGTAAATTCAAAGCAAGCTCTATAAAAAGATTCTCTTCCTAAATCAAACCTGGTTTTGCCTTTTTTTGCCAATTCCCGCTCAAAAGTTACCTGGGTAGCAATACTGGCATGATCAGCTCCCGGTAGCCACAAAACAGATTTCCCCTTCATTCTCTGCCAACGAGCCATAATATCCTGCAAAGTCACAAAGTAGGCATGACCAACGTGAAGAGAGCCATTGGCATTGGGAGGGGGCATAACAATACAATAAGACTCTTTGTTTTTTTCTATTTCAGGAGTAAAATATCCTTGACTTTCCCAAAAGCCATAAAGCTCTTTTTCTGTTTTTACTGGATCAAACCGCTTTTCCATTTGGGATATTTTAGCACAATTTAAACTCATTTTTGATATAATAATCTCAATAGCAATTAGGGGCTAGTAGCTCAGTCGGTTAGAGCACCGATCTTATAAGTCGGGGGTCGATGGTTCGAGTCCATCCTAGCCCACATTATTTAAACCCCTCCTTGATGATATATAAGCAAAGCTAAGAGAAATTTGCT
>DIVO01000030.1 GCA_002428285.1 Patescibacteria group bacterium UBA6130
ATTCCCCAAACCAATATATTTACTCTCAAATCGTTAATAATCTCTTTAAGCTGAAAAACGAAATCATTAAAGCTATGATACTCAATGGTTTTGATTGGCTGAATTACTCCACTAATAAGTAAGGCAACTCCTATCCTTTTGTCTCCGTAATCTAAACCTAATACCTTTTTCATTTTATAGTTGTTAGTTTAGCATGAACAATAAGCCTTCTAAGATAAGTGCCCGGAGGACTGCAGGTAATCAGGGTTAAGAAGCTGTCATCGTATCTCTGCGATAGAGGCGAAAGATTGGTAGGCTGAACCTCATAGATGTCATCTATTAGATAGTTATAGCTTCTTCCATCATATTTGATCTCTATCTCATCCCCCAATTCCAATTGGTATAACAAAGAAAAAATGGTTAAATAGTTTTTAGGATTAAAAAATTGTGGCAAAACCGAATGACCCAAAACAACCGTATTCCCAGATTTGCCAGGAATAGCAGTACCGGAATATTGTGATAGATTTTCTGATAAGTCCTGAGCACCTACAATTACCTTGGCATTATATATTTCCAGTTCAGGAATAGATAAAGAGTAAGAAGTGCCGTCAAAATCGTCTTCTTGAAAATCAATGGTATCTGAAAACCAGTTATTGATATTTGATAAGTCCTTGCCTTCAGAATCTGTAGTATCTGATGATGCCAATGGTATGCCGCTTTCTCCAGAAGGCGAGCTAAAATCATAATTGTCCTTAAAACCATCGGGAATTGGACTCAAAACATAGCTAAATTTTGGGGCATAAAAAAGCTGATATTTCACTATTGGAAAAGCCACTACCATAATTAATCCCAAACCCATTATAAAAAAAAGTCCTGCTAAACTCCTTTTAACCGAAGAGGCAAGTCTTTTATCTGTAAGACATGATTTCTGCCCACTTTTATAATACGCATATAATGCCATTTGGATTATAATGCCATTTTAGTGTCGTTATTTGCAAACGCAATCTTTATAAACATTCTCAAAAAAATAACGTTGTATAAAATTTTCTAAGATTAGCTTTCCTTGAGATCAACTAATATGTTATTTTCTTTCCCCGATAACCATGGCCAAAAATTAAATAAAGAAGGTGACGTCTTTACTTCAAAGCGATATATTCTGGGATACTCCCTGATAATTTTATTGACCTGATTTTTGTTGCTCTTAACTAGTTTATTAGAAATCTCCTCAAGGTTAATAGTTGGGAAAAGTTTGGCTTCAACAACCAGTTCTCCTTGAACTTCATCTTCTTCCTCACTCTTTTTATCGAAAGAGATATTAACTGTATCAGAAATTAAAGAAAGATCATCACCAGCAATTTCTCTAATATAAGAAAGGGCGGCTTCTTCTAATCTAACTTCGTTATACGCCAATACATAAGCAGAACCGGAAATAGTTCCGGTCAACTCCTGAGCTTCCTCGTCTTCCCTCCTGTTGGTTGAAAAATCTTTGACCACAATTACAGGATCATTGTCAACCAGCTTCATCCCCGGTCCAATTTTTTTATCTAATTCCTCTGATGCTTTTTGTTTTAATTCCTCTTCGAGAAGAGAACGAAGATTTGCAATATCATCCGGAGAAACAGCGCTAACTTTTCTATTGCTCCCTCCAGTTATGTCATCATGCGCCCGAGCAATATAGTCATTTTCCGACTCCCCCTCGACTTCAAAAAGTGAATTCTTTGATAAATTATAATCCGGTCCGATGTCTCCAGCTATAACTTCAACCTGTGCTTCCCCCAACCTATCAACACCCGAATCTAGATCGGCAGTTTTTGCTCCAACTGTAATTGATTCTCTTAGGAAGAATTCTAGTTTAGCCTCTTCTTCTGATATAAGCTTTGTCCCAGAAGGAAACTGGACATCCTCATTAGTTCTATTGAAAACCGTTACTGTTCCTACGGCTTTTTCTCCAATAGTCTTTTCTCCAGTAACTTGTCTTGTGCCATTGGTTTCAGTATTTGCTTCAATTTTTTCCAAAGGAAAAATGCCATTTTTTATATTAGGACCATCAATTGAAGTTTTCATAACCAAATCAATTGTTTCACTCACAGTTTCAGGGGTCACATAAACCGTAACTATATTCTTAACCAAATTTGAGGCAGCCACAGGAATAGCAACAATTCCACAAATTAATACTAATAGTATCGGAAAGATTTTTAGCTTATATGAAGGAAATTTTATTTTTATTTTAGGAAATTTAATTTTTTTACTAAACTCTATATCTTTATTTACCAATGGAATATTGACAGAATCAAAAGATGGGTTTAGGGGGATATTCTCCTGAGAATTAATATCTGGACCCGAATCCTGACCTATGTCAAGATTATCTTGTAAAGATTGATCTTCATAGCTGAACCCTTCGGGTAGATCAATTGGCTCAGTTGAACTTATTGCAGCTCTGTCAATGACATTGGAAGCTGATTGCTCAATATTGCTATCGGGTCTATCCTGCAAATCGAGATCCTCTTGTTCTTTTGACTCCGCCTCTTGAGACAGCAATAAGTCCTTAGAACTCTCTTTAAGCGCTTGATCGCTATTTTGGACAAGAGGAAACCTGTCTTGAACCAGATCTTTAAAGTAAGAGAAAAACTCTTGCCATTGAAGAAAGGTAATTTGGGGCAAATGTAAAAATAGACTATCTTTCTTCCCAAGCCATTGGAATTCATTAATATAATCCATGGTTTTTTGTGACCACTCATCACTCCATAAAACAATGTTTGGCGGGAACATTCCTTGGAAATCAATTCTATTTAAAGCTTCTTCTATCTGTTTGGCTATTTGGTCACCTTTTCCTTTCTCTATTTTTATTCTGCTCTTCACCTTGCCAAGATGAACAAGGGAGATTTCCATATTTTTAGTTCCACAATAGATCCCAATAAAACTGGAAGCTCCACCTTCGTCCGATTGATAGAATCTCACCAAGGAGTCGTCTGGGAGCAAAAAACCCAAAGGCTTTAATCTATACTCACGGCAAATATGTCCCAACAATTCCTTTTTGTTCTTAACCAATTTTTCTTCACTATCAACCCAAAAGGGAGAAATCAAAAAAACAACAGGCAGTGATTCTTGTTTTCCTAATTCGGGCAATAAAGACCAGGAAGATGCAAATGCATGAAGCAAACTGTCTTTATCCTTCCCATTCCATTCTTGAGCCTTAGACCAAGAATGAAGCTTTACTTCAGATCCTGCTAGAGAGAAGAGACCTAAATTGACAAGATCATCAAAAACAAAAGCAAGTAAAACATATTTTGAAGGAGTTGGCTCCTTTTTTATTTGTATTTGATTGTTGTTTTGGGCAGTATCATTCATATTTTATTTCTACTAGTCTATATCTTTTCCAAAGTTGCATAAATCCTGCGAACTCCTGAAGAGCTACTCTGCTCCTTGGCTATCTTAAATTTACCAAGTTCTGAAAGATTTTTCACATGTGGTCCTCGGCAAATCTCTGTAGAAAAATCTCCAATAGAATATACGCTGACTTTTTCTGGATATCTATCCTTAAACAACGCAGTTGCTCCTTTTTCAACCGCTTTTTTAAAAGGCATAATTTCCATCTTAACCTCAAGCTCCTGATCAATTTTCGACTGAACCATCGATTGGATTTTTTCCAAATCCTCTTTTGTTAATTTTTTATCCCAAGTAAAATCAAATCTTAATTTTTCCGGAGTTATGGCTGAACCGGTTTGTTTTACTTGAAAACCCAGATATTCTCTTAAAGCCCAATGCAAGAGGTGTGTGGCGGTATGTAGTTTAACCGTATCTTCTGACTGATCAGACAAACCACCTTTAAATAATCCTTTTGCAGATTTCCTGGATTTATCTTGATGTTCTTGGAGCAACTTATTAAATTCACTTGTATTTACTTTGATTTGAGGGTTTTTGGATTCTGCTTCTTCGACAATCATTTCCAAAGGAAAACCATACGTTTGATATAAATCAAAAGCAACATTTCCCGGAATTTTATTATCTTTAATTTTTTCATACTCTTTCTCAAAGTGAGATAAGCCTTTTTGCAAAGAGCTGGCAAACTTTTTTTCTTCATTTTCAAATACGTTAAATATTTGTTTACTGTTTACCTCAAGCTCAGGATAAATATCTTTATAAACATTAATGACCTGATCTGAAATCTGCTTAGTAAAATACCCATTTATTTTTAATTTCCTTGCTTGCCTAACAGCTCTTCTGATCAATCTTCTTAGAACATAGCCTTGTTTGACATTCCCTGGCTCAACACCATCATTAATAACAAAAGTTGCTGCTCTAATATGATCGGCTACTATCCTCATTTGTTTAGTCACCTCTTCACTAGACCCGTATTCCAAACCAGTCATTTTTTCAATCTGACTAATCAAAGGGGATAATAAATCAATCAAAAAATTGTCGTTTTTTCCCTGCAAAATGGCAGTCATCCTTTCCAAGCCCATACCTGTATCAACATTTTTTTGCTTTAAAGGTACTAATCTGCCATCTTTTTGCTGGTTGTATTCCATAAAAACATTATTCCAGATCTCAAAATATTTTCCGCATTTACATGGAGGAAGACACTTTTTTGAACAAGGATTAATTCCGGTATCATAATATATCTCGGTATCTGGACCCCCAGGACCTGTAATCCCTGCCTGCCACCAGTTATCTTCCCTACCCAAGGGTATAATCTTCTTTTCATTTAGACCCACGCTAAGCCAAGCATCTTTGCTCTCCTGATCAAAAGGAACCTTATTATCGCCTTTAAAAATGGTAACGAAAATTTTTGATGTATCGATATTTAGTACTTTTGTAAGAAATTCCCAGCTATAAGCAATGGAGTCTTTTTTATAATAATCGCCCAAAGACCAGTTGCCCAACATCTCAAAAAAAGTATGTCTATAACTCGATCCCACGGCTTCAATGTCCTCTGTCCGCAAACATTTTTGAAAACCAACTAATCTTTTACCTAAAGGATGACCTAATCCCATTAAAAACGGTACGAGAGGATGCATTCCGGCTGAAATAAAAAGTGTGGAAGAATCATCTTCCGGTACTAGTGGAGCAGAGGGAATAGTTTTATGGTCTTTCTGATTAAAAAACTTTAAATAGCTCAACCTGAGTTCAAAAGAATTGCTTACCATGTTGTGAGATTATATCATTCTCTTCAAAGAAGAATGATATTTTTGATTAACATAGTCTCAGAAGATGATATTGTCTGCCCTACCCAGAATAAAAATGTTGTTTATAATTAGCATCATCTCGACAATCAGAATTCCCCAAATGGGTTGGAAAAAATTAAGACTTAACAGAATTTATCTAGTTTGGTTACTTTGAGCGTGAAAAAAATTTCTTTAGCTTAGAATTATTGCCATCCTCGTTGATATTTTGGATTACTTCTTTTTCTTTTTTATCTTCTTGTTGCTGCTGATATCTTTGAGCAACAGTTATCAGCATTCCAATTCCTTGTTTAAGAATAGACCAACTCTTTGCGGAATCTTTTAAATCATCTACTATCCCAGGCAACATTGAAGCACTTTTATTTATAGAAACAACCGTCTCTTCTGCCGACTCAATAAGTAGATGAAACTTTTTCACCAATCCTTTCAGCTCCCTAAGTATTAATATTACCCATACTCCAGCCACTGTAAAAACTGTTGTCCCTAAAATTACACTGATTATTAAGATAGTTTCAACTGTTTGGTCCATAAATTTATTTTAATGATTATCGGGAAGAAAAACAACCTTCTCTTCAAACTTAATTAATTGCTTTGAAGGAGATTCTGCTTCAAAAAAAATAATATTCTCCCCCTCAACAAGCAGCACTTTCTGAGAGAAAGAACCATCATTATTAATATAAGTGGCCTGATCATTAATCTTTAATAATACTTCTGGATTTGTTTTCCCTTGGATGTAGAGTTCTTGATTAGTTACAACTTCCGGCAAATCATTTAGAATTACTTTTGGAGGTTTATTAAATCTTAAATATTGAAAACCTAAAAACCCTAAGGCCAGTAATATGATTAAACTAAAAGAAATAAATTGCCAGCTCCCCAATCCTAAAAGCGAAAAAATGTTTGAAAATATATTTTCAGCTTTTTTATAATTGACTTTTTGGTTTCTCCCTGGAAGTTTCCTTCGTGATTTAATTGCATCAGAAATACATTCTGGATTATCTCTTCTTAAGAGAGCCACAGCCTTTGCTGCATCAATTCCCAAACATAAGGCGTAATCTCTTACGTAAATATTAAGATACCCTGCAGGGACCATTTCAAACTCTTCATTTTCAATTGCATTAATATATTTTTCAGGAATACCTAATCTTGAAGATGTCTCAGTAATTGAAAGACCCATACATTTCCTACGTTCATTTAGTAGTTGGGAAAGTTTCTTCATTCCATTTGGGGAGGCAGAGCATCGATCAAAACATCTCTTGGCTTAGATCCTTGATTTGGTCCCACAATATTTGCTTTCTCAAGTTGATCCATAATCCTGCCTGCTCGCGAAAAACCAACTTTTAACTGTCTTTGAAGTAATGAAGTTGATCCTTTCTTGTTGGCAACTACAATTCTGACTGCGTCATCAAATAATTCATCTCTTTCATCTCCATTGACAATTACAGTTTTTGCTCCGGATTGACTACTTACGGGCTGAGATAAAACATCATCTTCATAGGAAACCTCTTCTTGGTTTTTCAGATGATTAATTAAATTATTTATCTCCTCATCGGTCACCATTGGTCCTTGAATTCTTGAAGGCTTAGCTTGATCTGGGGGAATATATAGCATGTCGCCTCTACCTAAAAGTTTTTCTGCCCCTGGTGAATCCATTATCACCCTGGAATCCATCAAACTTGAAACGGCAAAAGAGATTCTTGAAGGAATATTGGCTTTAATTAAACCGGTAATGACATCAACCGAAGGTCTTTGTGTTGCCAAAATCAAGTGAATTCCAGTAGCACGAGCCATCTGTGCAATTCTACAAATTGAATCCTCTACTTCAGCAGGAGCAAAAAGCATAATATCTGCTAATTCATCAATGATAATAAGGATGTATGGCAATCGCTGAATTCCAGCCATTTCGTTGTAAGAGGCAATATTTCGAGCGCCTACCTGGGAAAATATTTTATATCTCATTTCCATCTGTCCTATTGCCCATTTTAGCGAAGAAACAACTTGACTTGGATCGTTGATAACCGGAGTAAGCAAATGAGGAATACCATTATACTGACTCATTTCAACACGCTTTGGATCAACTAAAATTAGTCTGACTTCATCCGGACTTGCTCGGAATAGAATGGTGGCAATCCAGCTATTCATTAACACAGATTTCCCTGAACCGGTCTGACCCGCAATCAACACATGAGGCATTTTGGTAATATCAGCTGAAACCGGCTTTCCCGAAACATCCAAACCAAGTGGAACTTCAAGCTTTGATTTGGTCTGTGACATGGCATTAGAAGTTAGAATTTGTTTAAGACTCACAATTTGTAGAGAATTGTTTGGAACCTCTATTCCAACTAAAGACCTGCCTGGAATAGGCGCCTCAATTCTTATTTGACCGGTAGGAGCTGCCAAAGCTAGTGCTAAGTCAGTAGCAAGAGATGTTATTTTTGAAAGTTTTGTTCCCAGCGCCACCTCAAGAGCGTATTGTGTAACCGAAGGAGAATAATTAATTTCTACAACTCTTGCCATAACTCCAAAAGAATCAAGCGTTTTCTCAATTTTGGTAGCGTTGTCTTTTACATCCCCCCTATCGGCCTCACCACCAGAGATGTCCTTGAAAATATCGATAGGAGGATAACGCCATGCCTTTTGTCTGTCAGACATAGTTAATAATCCATCCATATCTTGCATATTTTCTAATCTTGAAGGAGATTTTCCACTTTTCAAAACTGGCGGAGGTCCTGGAACCTCATCTTCCAAAGTTCTGCTATCTAAAGAAAGTTGTGTAGCTCCAATTAAGTCACCCTCCTGCCTTCTGTTCTTTTCATCATTTAAATATATCGGGGACTTTTTGTCCTTTTTATCAGAAATAAAATATCTTTTAATGGTTTTAAAAGCTTTTGTAATAAAAGTGATCAATTGATCTAGGGAAGTATTAAATAACACTAAAATCCCGATTATAATCCCAAAAAACAGTGATAGAAAACTGCCCAAAGACGTTATTAAAAATTCCAATCTGTCCCAAATCCAACTTCCCATGCTTCCTCCCGAAGTAATTCCCAGCAAAGAAACCCACAGGACTGTCGCTCCCAAAATCACATTAGGCTCTCTTAAATCGGTTTTTATTGAAGAAAAAAATAAGGCATAGGTTATTAATAAAAAGGGCAGTAGTAAACTTGCTATACCCAATCTCTCTAAAAGGATGGTATTGAGTTTCGTCAAAACCCAACCCTCCTGGATAAAAGAAAAAATTATCAAACCACTCAAGACAAATAGCACAACAGAAATAATGGAAAATATCGTCTTTTTTTTGAGTTTAAGTTTAAATTGGTTTTTTTTCTTTTTTCTAGGCATAGCAGATTTAAACTTCAATAATTATTGGCAATACCATGGGTTGACGACCTGTTTGGTTTACAACCATCTCTTCTATCTTGCCTTGAATTTGTTTTCTTGCTGAAGAAAAGTCCATTTCACCTTGAACGATCTCATTAAAAACATCTTTTGAGAGGTTGGAGATAGATTTAATTAACTCTTCACTTTGTCTTACATAGACAAATCCACGACTCATAACCTGAGGATCTGAAACCAATTTTTTATTTTTTGTGTCAAAAATCAATATGGAAACAATCATTCCTTCCTCTGCCAGAACCTTCCTATCTCTCAAAACAGTTTCGCCTACATCTCCAACACCCAAACCATCAACCAATACTTTTCTTAAAACTAATTTTTCCTCTTTCTTAAGATATATTCCTGGTCCAAAATTTAATATTTGATCCTCTTTGGGAATAATAAAACTATCCTGAGGGAACTCAAGTTTCTTAGTCAAATTTTCAAATTGTTTGATGTGTCTATAATTTGCTCCGATAGGAACAATATAGCGAGGTCTAGTAAGCTCTAATAAAAGAGCAAGCTCTTGCTTGGAAGCATGACCTGAAACATGAAGATTTTCCTCATTCTCATGATAAACAACATCAACTCCAATTTTAATTAAATTATCAATCATATCGTAAATTGAGGTGCTCGTTCCGGGAATATAATCAGGCGAAGAAAATATAACCTTGTCTCCGGGCTTTGCTTTAATACAAGGGTGTTTTCCCACAACAACTTTATCTAAAGATGAACCCGTTTGACCCAAACTGCCGGCAATTAAAACCGTAATTTGAGAATCCTTAATTCCTTTAATCTTTTTCGGCTTAACTAAATCTGAATCCTCATAATTAATAAATCCGAGCCTTTTTGCCATCTTAATATTTTTTTCCACAGACATCCCAACCAAACATATCTTTCTTCCATATTTCTTCGAAGAATCAATTGCCTGTTGCCATCGATATAAATTCGATGATATTGCCGTGACAAAAACTCTGCCCTTGGCAGAACCAATGTGTTTATCAAACATAACAGCCAAATCTCTTTCAGAGGTAGTAAATCCATCTCTTTCTGATCCTAAGCAATCAGACATTATGGCTAAAATATTTCTCCTACCCATTCTGCCAATTTTTTCTAATTGGCTTCCCTTACCATCGGGCGGAGTTAAATCAAATTTAAAATCCGAAGCGTGATAAAAGTTCCCAACAGGAGTTGAAATAAAATAATGATACGCATCAGGTATGGAATGAGTAACCCTGATTGGTTCTATCTCAAAAGGACCAAGCTTCAACTTGTCGTTAATATTGATCTGATTATATTTTACAGGAGACCCAAACTCTTTTGTTTTTTCATTTGCAAAACCTAAGGTTAGTTTTGAACCATAAACATTCATCGATTTATTTATCTCTCTTAAAAAGAGCGGCAATGCACCTATGTGATCTTCATGTCCATGGGTCAGTAATATCCCAACAATCTTATCTCTTCTTCGGGAGACATAATTAAAATCGGGAATTATCAAATCAACTCCAAAAATATCTTCTTCGGGAAAACCAACCCCCACGTCAACAATCAGAATAGAATCATTCTCCTCTTTTCCATTTGGAAGATAGTGATAAACATACATATTCTGAGTAACATCACCGAATCCACCCAAACTCATAATCTTAACAACGTCTGAGCCATTTTTGAACTCATTCTTTTTTTTATATGACGGTTCAAAAGTACCCCGGGATTTATCGTGACGATGAACCGAACTTGAAACAACATTCTTATTTTTTGAAAGAATGTTTTGTATATTATTATTCATTTTAATTTGTGAATTTTTACCGATCACCATGCCGGAACGTATTCCTTAACGTTTTCTTTATTAATAAATATTTTTTCCTTTTGACCCTGAACAATTTCGTAAGCCGCCTTACGGCAAATTCCTTCAATGTTTCTCTGTAAAGTTCTAACTCCAGCATCAAAACCCAAAGGTCTGACAATTTGCCCCCAAACATCATCACTTATTGACACCTCACTTGGATCTAATCCTGCCCGAGAAATAGCTTCAGGAAAGATATAATCCTTGCCTATAACTATCTTTTCTTTATCCGAATAAGATGGCATGCTAATTGGCTCGATTCTGTCT
>DIVO01000063.1 GCA_002428285.1 Patescibacteria group bacterium UBA6130
GATTCGAACCGCTGACCTCCTCATTGCAAATGAGGTGCTCTAACCAACTGAGCCACAGCCCCTTAAGTTGTTAAGCTAGATCTCTCAGCAATTAAAAAACCGGGACCTTTGTCCCGGCTTTATCAGCCTCTCGCTAGATATTATTCCCTAGATGTCTCTAAGGAAATTACTAAAATGGTCTAGCATGAACAAAGGTTTTAAATTCACTTTAATCTATGGCCAATTATATATGCTCTAATCAGGCTTGTCAACAAGCCGAAATGAAAGTTTTTTAAATATTGTAAGCACAAAAAGATTGAGGGTTAGTGTTATTGAAATTGCATGGCATTCTTAAATTATCATATAATATCTTCATCTCAAGACTAGTCTAAAATTAATTTAGAGATTAATAAAAATTACAATTTTAATGTTATAAAAGAAATGTTACAATTCCTAGTTGGTAAAAAAATATGATAGGACAAATTTGGACAACCATACTAATACAGCCTTTATTAAACGGCCTATTGGCCATCTACCAGTTAGTGGGAAATTTAGGAGTTTCTATTATAATCCTGACCACAGCTCTCCGCTTTATCTTGCTTCCTCTTAGTGCTCCATCTCTCAAGAATGCCGCCAAGATGAAAGAGGTTTCTCCTAAATTAGACAAGCTCAAAAAGAAATACAAAAACGACAAGCAAGGCTTGGCTAAAGCCCAAATGGATTTATATAAACAAGAGGGGATCAATCCTGCCAGCGGTTGTCTTCCTCAAATTCTACAATTAATCATTCTGGCTGCTCTATATAATGTTTTCAGGCAAGTATTGGGATCAGTGGAAGGGTTTTCCGAAAATGTCACCCAACTTCTTTATCCATTTATTAATCTTCAGCAAGATCAGGTTATCAATTTAAAATTTGCTTATTTAGATCTCACTCAACCTGATACTTTTAAACTTGGAAACATTCCCATCCCGGGATTTTTCCTTATGGCAGCGGCTGGAATCCAATTTTTAAGTTCAAAATTATTAATGCCTGCAGTAAAAACTGAGGAAAAAATAAGCAAAAAAACCGAAAGCAAAAGTGATGATTTTGCTTCAATAATGCAAACACAATCACTATACTTGTTTCCTTTGATGACTATTTTTATCGGCTTTAGGTTTCCATCAGGCTTAGTTTTATACTGGTTAACCTTTTCTTTGGTAAACTTAATCCAACAGCTTGTTATCTCAAAAAAGAAAAACGCCGCTTAAACTAGAAATTTAGCCTCATGAGTGGTAAAATTCCAAATATGACAGACCACAATATAATTGACAACGACAGCAATATCGAAGAATTTTTATTAGAAAAAACTAAGAAACTCCTTGGATTGCTCGAACAAGAAATAAAAGATGTATCCGTTTCCAAAGAAGAAAACCTGTATAAAATCAATATTACAGCAGATCAGCCTGGCATCTTAATCGGCTTCAGGGGCAAAACTATTTCTTCACTGCAAACCTTAATTGGGCTAGCGGTCATGCACGAATTCGGACCTGAGATAAGAACTTTAGTAGATATTAATGACTATAGATCAACCCAAGAAGAAAAAATTAAAAACCTAGCCCTAGAAGCTGCTCAAAAAGCCAAAGAAACCGGTCAGGAGATTGTCATGATGCCGATGTCACCATTTGAAAGAAGACTTGTTCATATAATCCTTTCCGAAGACGGAGAGATCGAAACTTTTTCCGAAGGCGAAGAATCACAAAGACATATTATTGTCAGAATGAAAAAAAGCTAATCACTTTTTTTTGGAAGACAAGACATTAAATATAAGACATTTCTGTGTTCTGAAATTATCAGGTTATCCCCAAATGCCTTTTGCTTATCATTCAAAGTATCAACCAAATAGTTTCCAAGTCTTGAAAAAGACCTTTCTGCTTCCCCGTGTATCAGTTTTTCCATGTATTTTGATGGAGAACAATCGGTTAACCGGCAAGCAACTAAAAACTCCAGTTTGTTATCCAAAGAAATATTTAAATAATTCTCACCAATAACTTTTTCTAACTCTACAATCATTTTCAAATAGATATCTTTTTTCCTTTTAATATTCTGGGAGTAAAATCGAGTTTCACCAACAATACAATGAGTAAGCAGATAAATTTTTAATCTTAATAATTCTTCCTTTTCTGCCCTCATCCCTTGGGCAATCTTTAAAAATAAACCAGGATCAATAAAGTTTTTGTTGAGATAACCTTCTAAAAGATATAAATAATTTATGGCATAAGTCGAAAGAGTTTCTATACTTTTATCATCATTTAAAATCTCGTCTCTTAAAACCAATAGCTCTTCATCCGAAATCAGTTTCTTAATATCCAGTCTTAAATCCACACCATAAAGAGTTTTAGCAAAGAGATTCCTAAATAGAATCCTATCGAAATTAATAATTTTAGGATATTTTGTAAAATAATCTTGACGTAAACCCTGAGCTATCCTGCCAAATACTCTATCTTCACCGAGGTCAGCTACTAAAATATCTTTTAGGCTTGATCTTACCTCATCTTCATTCTTGCCAAGATATTCGTCTTTCAGCTGATCTAATCTTTCGCGATCAACGTTTCTTTTATTCCATAGATACATTCTCGAAGCATAATGAAACTTTTTT
>DIVO01000024.1 GCA_002428285.1 Patescibacteria group bacterium UBA6130
CCAAATTTCCGTTAGGTTTGGTTATACAACGAAGCTATTTTAAAGGAAATGCGTTTAGGATATTTCAGTTCACAAGAATGTGAGTAGAGAACCTTTTTTATCCACCTTTACAATTTGACCCTCTTTAATTTTGTTATCTATAATCATAATGGCGAGAGGATCAAGGATTTGATTTTGTATTAACCTCTTTAATGGTCTTGCTCCGAAAGCTGGATCATACCCTTTTTCGGCAAGAAACTCTCTGGCTTTGGGGGAAATTTCAATTTTTATCTCTTGTTCTTTTAGTCTTTCTTCCACTTGATCGATTTGGAGGTCAACAATTTTTTGAATTTCTTTTTGAGATAGTGATTTAAAGATTACTATGTTATCAAGTCTATTGATAAATTCCGGCTTAAAATAGCTATCGATCACCCGTCTTACCTCTTTTTCCATTTTTTCAGTTTTTTCTTTGCCTGCATATTCTTTAATAATGTCACTAGCTATGTTTGAGGTCATTATGATAACCGAGTTTTTAAAATCGACTGTTCTGCCTTTACCGTCGGTAAGTCTGCCGTCATCCATAACTTGAAGTAAGATGTTTAATACTTGAGGATGAGCTTTTTCAATTTCATCAACAAGAATGACAGCATATGGTTTTCTTCTAATTGCTTCGGTTAATTGACCTCCTTCTTCAAATCCGACATATCCTGGAGGAGAGCCGATCAATCTGGCGACAGAATGTTGTTCCATGTACTCACTCATATCTAACCTAATCATGGCGTCTTCGTCGTCAAATAATACTTGAGCCAAGGCTTTTGCCAACTCTGTCTTTCCAACTCCTGTAGGTCCAACAAATAAAAATGAACCAATGGGTTTCCCTTTTTCTTTTATGCCTGCTCTGGCTCTTCTAATTGCGCCCGATACTTCTCTAACCGCCTCTTCTTGATTAACCAGTCTTTTGTGGATTTCCTTTTCAAGATTTATAAGTTTTTGTGATTCTGATGAAATTAATCTTGAAACAGGAATTCCTGTCCAGCGGGAAATGATAATGGCAATATCTTCCTCATCTACGCTTTCAGAAATCAATTTGTTTTCATCAGGAATTTTTGACCATTTATTTATTAAATTATCTAACTCTTTTTGGGTTTGAGGTATTTTTCCATATTGAATTTCTGCGGCTTTATTAAGATCTAGCTCTCTTTGGGTTACTTGAAATTGTTGATTTAATTCATCCAGTTTAGCTCTTTTCTCGTGTATCAGATCGATAATTGCCTTTTGAGATTCCCATTTAGATCTGAGATCCCTTTCTTTTTCTCTAGTATTTTCTAGTTCTCTATTTATCTCCTCTCTCCTATGTTTTGCCTTTTCACTTTTGTCTTTTCTAATTGCCTGAAGTTCTATTTCTAACTGAGTGATTTTTCTTTTTAGATCATCAATGGTTGGTGGCATAGATTCGCTTTGCATTTTTAAGGATGAGGCGGCTTCATCGATGAGATCTATGGCTTTGTCGGGAAGAAATCTATCAGAAATATATCTATCAGATAGTGTGGCAGCAGCTATTATGGCATCATCAGAAATTTCTACTCCGTGATGAGCCTCATATTTTTCCTTTAATCCTCTAAGTATTGATATTGTGTCTTCAAGAGTTGGTTCTTCTATGTACACTGGCTGAAATCTTCTTTCTAGAGCTGCGTCTTTCTCAATGTATTGTCTGTATTCATTTAAAGTCGTAGCTCCGATTGCTCTTAAAGATCCTCTTGCTAAGGCTGGTTTAAGCATATTTGAGGCATCAACTGCACCCTCTGCCCCTCCTGCTCCAACTATTGTGTGAAGTTCGTCAATAAATAATATATATTTATCTGGATTCTTTTCGACTTCGGTTAAAAGAGCTTTAAGTCTTTCTTCAAATTCTCCCCTATATTTAGCTCCAGCCAGTAATGTCCCAATATCCAGGTTAACCAATTCCTTACCTTTAAGGCTATCGGGGACATCAGAGGCCACTATCCTTTGGGCTAGACCTTCGGCAATGGCAGTTTTACCCACTCCGGGATCACCAACAAGAACAGGATTATTTTTTCTTCTTCTTGAGAGAATTTGCATCACTCTTCTGATTTCTTGATCTCTGCCTATAACTGGATCCAATTTACCTTCCTTCGCAAGCGAAGTTAGATTTGTTGTATATTTTTCCAAAACGTTGTAAGTATTTTCCGGGTTAGGGTTGGAAGCTGATTGTGAACCTCTTATATTCATAATTTCCTCCTTAAGTTTTTGATAATTAATATTATGTTTTTCTAACAATAATTTTACCCTGCCGTTGGCCTGAGTCAAAGCAAGAATTAAATGTTCTCGAGAGATAAACTCATCCTCAAACTCCTGTGAGATGTGCTTGGCTTTATCTATTACTTGGGCTGTATCCTGAGACAGATATATAGTTGATTGAGAGGTTATTTTGGGTAAGGAATCTATCTCTTTTTTAGTTTCTAGGATTAATTTTGACAGATCAATTAACTTTTTTAGCGATTCTGATACTATCCCCTCTTTAGTTATTAAAGCGTACAAAATATGCAAGGGATCAATTTGGCTGTTGTTATTTTCTCGAGCAAGCTCTTGAGCAATAACCAGCGCTTCTTGAGATTTTTGTGTCAGTTTTTCTGGGTCAAGCATATCGAAATAATATCATAATTTAGCAAACAACTTCAAGGTCTGCTATAAGATTTTTAAGTCATGGATCTTAACTGATTGATGCGATCTTCTATGGGAGGATGCGTAGAAAAAAGAGAAGATATGTTTTTTCTTAAACCCTTACTTTGGGAAAAAGGGTTAACAATAAATAAATGAGCTGTTGCAGTTGAAGCATTTTTTAATGGTTCGCTCAAAGATAATTTTTTGAGAGCATCAATTAATGCTTGAGGTTGTCTTGTAATTTTTGATCCTTGAGCATCAGCGAAATATTCTCTTCTTCTAGACAGAGCTAATTGAATTAGTTTGGCTGATAAGGGTGCCAAAATAAGCGCCATAACACCTACCAGTAACAAAATACCTCCCGTGTTTCTACTATCTTTTCTTTGTCTCATGTGAATAGCCCAATCGCTTAGAATAGTAATCATTCCTGCAAGGATAGCGATAATAGTCATAAGTCTTATGTCGTAGTTAATGATGTGAGAAATCTCATGAGCAATTACTGCCTCAAGTTCGCTTCGGTTAAGATTATTTATTAAACCTGTTGTCACACAGATAACTGCATGTTGGGGATCTCTTCCGGTAGCAAAAGCGTTCATAGCATTTGACTCAATTACATAAAGCTTTGGAAGGGGTATTTGTGTGGCCAGAGCTAAGTTCTCTGCTGAAGTATAGAAATTGAAGTGTTCTTGTCTATTTGCTGGCTTGGCATTTGTTAGGGTAAGGACAATTTTATCTCCCGAATAATAGCTGACCAAGGCGGAACCAATGGAGAATACCGCTGCCAGGATGATTACTGATGGATCTGTGCCGAATATTTGACCAAGAAGCCAGACAAATCCAACCACAAAAACAACAAATAATATCATGACAATTGCTGATCTTCTCTTATTAAAATCTACTTTCTCATAAACATTGTGCATTTCCATGTATTACAGGTTGACTTTTGGGGATTTCATCTCTTCATTATTCACTTCAAGATGTTCACCGGATGTTGGAGTTTTAATGCCCTCTTCTTGTTTAAAACTGAACAAAGATGCAATCCACATGCTTGGAATTGTGGCTAATTTAGTATTGTAATCAGCGGATAAATCGATTAGGGTTCTTCGAGAATACATAATTTTATCAGCAGTATCCCGTAATTCACCCATTAATTGTTGGACAATTTCTGAACCTTTTATCTCAGGATTGCTTTCTAAAACAACTCTTATAGAACCCAAAGCAGCATTTAATTTTTCCTGAGAATCAAGCATTTTTTGAGCACTTCCTGATTCTACGGCACTCATAACAGATTTTCTGGCATCAGTTAATTTATCAAAGATATCTTTTTCATGTTTTAAATATCCTTTGGCTGATGATTCCAAATTTGGAATTAACTCTGCTTGTCTTTTCAGCTGATTTCCAATTTCTTGGATAGATGCCTTAATCCTAACTTGTAGTGTTTTAAGAGAGTTATATGTCAATAAAATGTAACCACCGATAACTAAAACTGCTACTAATAAAAATATTTCCATTTTTTCCTTTATTAAAAATTAATATTTAATATATATTACCTTATTACATTTAATTTTATTTCAAGAAAGTGAAAATTTCAAGTTTATACATAAGGCAGATGTTCTCGGGAGATTATTTTAGATTAAAAAATTTTTTAATGTCTGTTGTGCTTTTGGTGTTAAGAATATCCTTTTTTTCGGCCCATCCCCTTTGTGCGACATAGACCCCATATTTCATAAGATCCATATGATTTACCCTGTGAGAATCTGAATTAATAACAAGTAAGACGCCTGCCTCAATTGCTCTTTTAACCATTGTATCCGGAAGATCTTGTCTCTCTGGCCATGAATTAATTTCCAATGCTTTATTATTTTTCAAACAAAATTCAAATATTTTATCCCAGTCTGCCTCATAGGCCTCTCTTTTTTGAATTTTTCTACCCGTTGGATGACCTAAAATTTTTATTTTAGGGTGTGAAAGCCCTTTAATTATTCTGTTCGTCATCGCTTTATTATTTATGTTAAAGTTGGTATGTATAGAGGCAATAGCATAGTCTAAGTAGGTTAAAGCTTTATCTGGGATTGCAAGGTTTCCATCAGGTTTTATATCTATTTCAAGCCCGTTAAATATTTTTATGTCATATTTTTTTGAACTAGAATAATTTAATTTATCAATATAGTCTCTTTTATCCTTTAGAATCGATATAAAGTCCGCCTCGTTGTGTTTATTCTGTGAGGGGTTGTGTTCACTAAATCCCAAATATTGATAACCTAAAATATTAGCTTTCTTTATCATTTGCTCAAAAGTGCTTTTGCCTAAATCATGGCTGGGTTCGATGGGATAGCTAGAATGAAGATGAAGATCCCCTTTTATATCTTTTAATTTAATTAGCCTGGGTAGATTGTGACTTAAGGCAGCTTCAATTTCTCCATTGTCTTCCCTGATTTCCGGCGGGATATAATCTAAGCCAAGTTTTTGATAAAAATCGATCTCATTACTAAATTTCATTAATTTATTTGATTTTATTTTTTTTATTCCATATTCCGAAAGACTTAAACCTTTTTTTCTTGCAAATTCTCTGAGTTTAATATTATGATCTTTGGAACCGGTAAAATGTTGGAGCATCGATCCCCATTCGCTTGGATCTTGAGCGCGTATATCTATTTGGATATTATTTCTCAAAAGAAGAGTGACTTTCTTATTGCCTTGATTCAAAACTTTTTTAATTTTAGGAAACTTTAAGATGTAATTAATTGCTTTAGAAGGGTTTGAGGTTTTAATAGCAAGATCGATATCCCCTATGGTCGAGTTTTTTCTTCTCAGGCTTCCCAAAGCTTTTACTTCGTCAATATACTGGCTTTTATTAAGAAAGTACTCGATTTCTTGGAAAAGATTATAAGCGTAAGGCAGAAGCATTCTTTCTATATTTTCCGACTCAACTCTTGTCCTGAGCAATGCTTGCAAAATATTGTCTTGAGTATCCTTGCCAAAGGATGAAATTTTTTCGATTTTTTTATCTTTTGCAGCTTTTTTTAATCTATCCAGAGCATTTTTCTTAGACCATATATTTAATTCTTTGGCTAGCTTAAAAGCAGTTTTTGGACCAATTCCACTAACATTTATAAACTCTAAAACTGAGGGAGGAATTCCTTTGGTAATCTCTTTAAAATGCCTAACATCCCCATTTTTGAAAAGTTCATCTAAATGCTGAGCAATACTCGGACCAACTCCGGGAATACTGCTCAATCTTCCTTCATCATAATAATCTTTTACTTCTCTATTGAGGTGCTCTATGGTGACTGCAGCTCTCTGATAGGCTAAAATTCTGAATTTATCCTCGTTTTTGATTTCATAAGCTGCAGAAATAAATTCTAGAAGTCGAGAAATTTCTTTATTCGTAAAGTATTTTGTCATGTATCATATTTTACCAAATCGTTGATTAAGGCAAGCATTTTTGATATCATCAGTTAGGTTTAAATGGGGTTGTAGCTCAATTGGTTAGAGCATCCGCCTGTCACGCGGAAGGTTGCGGGTTCGAGTCCCGTCAGCCCCGCAGCGTAAGAATATTTTTGCAAAGCGAATTACGTTCAACGTTGCTATTTTCGGAGATACCGAAACATTAATTCATTTTCTAGTCCTAAAATATTCTTTTTTCATATATTTACATAAAGTTGACTTCTGATATACTAAGTTAATATTTAATATATTTACCCCTGCCCACTCAAGAAAGGTGGTGAATTTTATTTGTGAGTAACACGATAACTGAAAGATTAAAAAATTCAGAACAGACAATTAGTTTTATTCTGGGAATATTAGTGGTTCTTGTTGTCGGCAGTTTAATCTTTAGATACTTTACCCAAAGATCTGAGATGACACAAGTTGGAGAAGTTCCTTCTTCTGAGCAAACAGCAAGTGATGAGGCCCTAGCGGGAGAGACCGCTCTTCCCTATAAATACACTGTTCAAACAGGAGATCATTTGTGGGCAATCGCTGAGAGGTATTATGATTCCGGTTACAACTGGACTGATATCGCTCAAGCCAATGAGTTGGTAAATCCTAATGGATTGGCCGTAGGTCAAGAACTTATTATTCCTGATGTTCAAGCCAAAGAAGCAACAGTTTTATTGGTTGAGGTTGATTCAATCGAGGGATCTAATTACATAGTTAAAGAAGGGGATTCTCTAAGCAAAATTGCTTTAAGAGCGTATTCGGATATTTATGAATGGGAGAAAATTTATGAAGCAAATTTGGATAAGATTAGCAACCCTTCCATAATTTATCCTGGACAAGAATTAACCATTCCGCGCTAAATGTTGAATGTCGCTATTATTTGAGCTAAACTAGCCTATATTTAGGCGACCATAGTTGAGTGGCCCAACATCACCTTCCCAAGGTGAAAAGGCGGGTTCGAATCCCGCTGGTCGCTCCTGAATCATGGTCAATTTCTATATGGAG
>DIVO01000010.1 GCA_002428285.1 Patescibacteria group bacterium UBA6130
AATTTTGATTCTAATGTTTGTTATTAAAAATATTCTCAACACAAGCAATAGCTTCTTCGGGAGTATTAATAATACTATAAACTTTAAGTTCTTCTGATCTCATTTTCATATTTCTCGCAAATGATTCAAGAATTTCATGCCACCAAGTTCCAAAAAGGATAAGTCTTTTATGTTTTCCAAAATATAATCTGGCCAACCCCCAAGCCATACCAAATTCAGAGATAGTTCCTGTCCCGCCGTTAAAAAAAACATACACATCTCCCATATCCAAAAGCTTTAATGTCCTTTCAACATAATTCGGCTCTATATGCTCTTCATCAATCGGATTTTGCCTATCCCTGCCTTCAAAGTTTGTCATATCTTTAGGTCTAAAAGAAATGCCAATCGTTTTTCCTCCCCCTGCCTTAGCGCCTTCTGAAGATGCCCTCATCACTCCAGGACCAGCGCCATTAACAACAATATATCCCTTTTGAGCTAAAAGTTTACCCGTTTTAAAAGCTTGAGAGTAAAGCTCATCGTCTTTTTCACATTCCGAATAGCCGAAAATTGTTACTTTTTTAACCTCTTTTTGAAACTTGCTACTTAAAACTTCGTCTGTGATTTTTTTGCTTTTTGATATATACATCTTGACAAATGAACTTGAAAATTATTAGCATATTACTATAAATATGACTAAAAAACCAGTAATTTTAATATTAACATTAATTTTTCTCTTTCAATTTATAGGGTCTGCATTAGCTTCCGGTTTTAGTCTTGATTCCATTGGTTCTCTGGAAACTTCAGGAAAACAATACGACCATTGGTGGTACAGCGACCTACAGCCAACTTTAAGCGGGACAGCACTCGCTGGAAGTATAATTGATATTACCATTAACTCTCAAACTTCCCAAACTACTGCAGACGGTGGTGGTATTTGGAGTTGGACACCATCTTCTCCCTTGAATAGCGGAGATAATACTATCACCTTAACAAATAATCAATCTGTTATTTCTTTTGTCTTAACCCTAGGTCAGGAGAATTTTTCAGCTATGCCTGAAACATCAACTTCTTCATCTGAAGGTATTCCTTCAGTTGGATTTGTCCTTCCCACCCTTGGTTTACTAGGTATTGGGACAGGATTACTTATGTTAAGTAAAAAAGCCCTTGTCTAAACGAATCTGGATATTTTTCACAATTTTTGTCATTACCATAGTCTTACTGACTTTTCCCAAGCATATATTTTATCCACAAGATAATTTTCAAGTCATAATTCCCCAAAAAGAATTAAGTCAAACAATTACACTTATGGCCGTAGGAGACATAGGTCTTGGCCGTGAAATTAATTATCAGATCGTCACAAATGAAATCCAGCCATTTATAAATGTTGAAAGCTTATTTATACCAGCAGAATTTGTTTTTGCCAATCTCGAAGGTCCTTTAATAGAATCCTGCCCAATAAACAGACAAGGGTTCACTTTCTGCGGTTTATCAAGCAACGCTTCACTATTAGATAAGGCAAACATTAGATTTATTAGTCTTGCTAATAATCACATTTTAAATTACGGATCAGAAGGCCTATCTGAAACACTTAATACTTTGGATAAATATAATATTTATTATTCAGAAAATAATAATGTTCTTTATAAAACAATAAAAGGTACGACATTTGCTCTACTCTCTTTTGATGATATTGTGCGACGTGTTGATTTTGATACATTTTCGGAGATTGCCCATACTGCTAAACAAAATGCCGACTTTGTAATTGCCTCTTTTCATTGGGGAGACGAATATCAACCGCTTCCCAACCAAAGACAAAAAGAGTTGGCAAACATTGCCGCAGAAAACGGAGTTAATTTAGTCATTGGTCATCACCCTCATGTCTTACAAACCTCAGAGTGGATTGATAATACTTTGGTATTTTACTCCCTCGGCAACTTTCTTTTCGATCAGTTTTGGAGTCTTGAAACCAAAATTGGCGCAATTGCAAAGATAGAAATTATAGATAGTCAGATTTCTGAAGTTGAAATTATTCCCACTATCCTTGAAAATAATTTTCAGATAAATTTAATAAATGATCAAAGTAAAACAGATATAATCAAACATGTCGCTCCCCAAAATTAAAGTCAATTTTTGGTTAATTATTATTCTTGTTTTAATGGTTTATCTTCCCATTTTTACAAACGGTTTTGTTTGGGATGATGAAGAGCAAATAGTTGCCAATGAAACAATTCAAAACATCAACAATATTCCAAAATTGTTTCTATCCAGCACCTTTAATTCAGGAGGCGCAGTTTCCATGGGTGGATTATATTACAAACCCTTAATGCCATTATCTTTCACTCTCCTGTACAGCCTTTTCGAAAACATATCTTGGGGTTATCATTTTTTTCAACTTGTTTTGCATATTGCAACTTGTTTTGTTCTTTATAAATTATTGAAAAACCTTCTAAAAAATGAACTGCCTAGCTCTCCAGTAAAAACTCAAAATGCCATAACCAACAACACCATGGCTCTAGCAATTACGGCAATTTTTGCTATTCACCCAGGTAATGTTGAGTCTATTGCCTATATGTCCTCACTGCAAGAAATTTTATATTCATTTTTCGGTCTCAGTTCGTTTTTATTATTAATAAAATCTTTACGCAACCATATTATCAACTACAAACAAATTTCACTATCTCTAGTACTGCTGTTCTTAGCTTTATTGGGAAAAGAGTCAGGAATAGTATATTTTCCTATTATCTTTTTTTATCTTCTTCTATTTAATAAAAAGGTTCTCCCAATTTGGAGTCTAGGTTCTTTTCTGGTTATTACTTTTTATCTAGTCTTGAGATTAGGGATTGCCGATGTTGGTTTCAGCTCTAAAACCCTCTCTCCCATCTCCCAACAGCCTTTCTCAATCAGATTAACCACATTACCGTTTGAATTCATGAGCTACCTGAGAATAACCTATTTCCCAAAGGATTTGTTTATTGCTCAACATCAGGTGGTCGATTCCATCAAAGACCCCCGCTTCCTTGCTGGAATGTTAATCACAGGTTTATTCTTTGCTACAACATTTGGAATAATATGTAAAATAAAATCAAAATTATTGCTCTTTTTCTTCCTTTGGTTTTCAGTATCCATTGGTATAGCTCTAAACATCTTTCCTTTGGATATGACCATAGCCGAAAGATGGCTCTATACTCCTATAATTGGTTTAATTAGTTTTACTCTACTGTTTTTATCAAAAATAATTCCATGTAAAACAAAAGAGATTTTAATTATTTTTATCCTTGTTGTAGGAATTCTAGGAACAAGATCATTCTTGCGAGTAAAAAATTGGAAAGATGGTCTCACCCTTTATAATCATGATGTTTCTTACAATCCAAACTCATTTGATTTGCAAAACAATCTTGGAACAGAACTATTTCGGGCTGGCAAACATGAAGAAGCCTTTGAGCACTTCCAAAAATCACTCGATCTCTCTCCGAATTGGCACACACCCCTAAACAACATTGGCGTATATTACGAAAGTAAGCAGGATTTTCAAAAAGCAAAGGAGTATTACCTAAAAGCCATAGAAAACGGAAATTATTATCTTGCATACGAGAATTATGCCAAACTTAGTTATCACAACATTAAAACTGAAAAGGATAAAAAAGAGCTTCAGCAATTTTTAAATAAAAGCTTATTAATATTTCCTTATAACCAAACCTTAAGAGCGATTCTATATAACCTAGAAAATGATAAAAATTAAATTTTTAATAAAAGGAAGAGTCCAAGGGGTATTTTTTAGAAAAGGAGCCAAGAAAATAGCTCAAAAGCTGGATATTTCAGGTTGGGTAAGAAACCTTTCCACCGGAGAAGTTGAAGTGCTGGCAATTGGTAATGAGGAGGCTATTAACAGCTTTACTAAGTGGTTGAAAATTGGTCCAAAATTTGCAAGAGTAGACAAATTGGAAATATTATTTTGGCGAGAAACAAACAAAGCAAATGGCAAGTTTCAAATCAAACCCGATTT
>DIVO01000078.1 GCA_002428285.1 Patescibacteria group bacterium UBA6130
CAGCAAAAATAGACAAGTAAAAATCCAATAACTTTACTTTATATTGCTTTAAAGTAGGCCTGCTGGAATCTCCTCGGCTAACCGACTCGCTCCTCCTTTTACCACTGGCCAAAAATAGCGATAAAAAAACAACTGTAAATGTCAACCAAACAGGCAAATGATAACCGCTGGCAATTTCACCCCCAAGAGCTCTAAGAATAAAGGCTGAAGATATAGCCAAAATGTCCCAAACCGCTCTTCTTTTCAAAACAAAGGTATAAGAGATGTGTAAAAGGAAAAAAGCCGTAACCAAAAGAGAGAAACCAAAATTTACTAAAGAAGCGATTCCAAATCCAAGAAAAAATAAAACCAAAAGATCTATTACCGCCACCTGATGAGTAATTAGTCCTTTGGCAATTGGTCTTTCTTTTTTCTTAGGATGTTTACGGTCAAATGGAGCATCAACAAGATCATTTAAAATATAAGACGCTGAAGAAACTAGAGATAAAGAAAAAAAGGCAGCTATAACTTTTATCAGCACATCTACTTCAAATAAATACCCCGAAATAATTAATGCAGCAAAAACTGATAAATTTTTTGTCCATTGCAAAGGACGCATAGAAACAAGAAGTGCTTTCACAGACAAAGGCAATTGTAATTTCATTTGCTCAATTATATTACATTATGACAAGAGCAGAAATTGCCATAAGCATCAAGCTGCCGATAATAATAAACAGTTTGGGATAACCATAACCTGTGGCAGGAACTCCAGATTGAGTTGAAGGCATAGTCTGAGTAACTAAAGGAGTTGGTGTTAAAGACAATTTGCTTGTACTGGTTGGCAAAACTGTAGGGCTAGGTTTTTGAGTAGGAGTACTGATAACCGCAACTGTGGGTGTAATGGTTCCTGAAGGCGTTGAGGTAAAAGCAGGCCCTAAATCGCTCTCCACAGCCATAACAGTAAAATTTCTCACAATTGTTTCAATATTGCCATTTGGAGCAACATATTTAACCGTTAAAGTGTGCTCACCTGGTTCTAAATCAGCCGGAGGAGTCCAACTCCATTTCTGGTCACTGTTAATCTGTAAAGAATCGGTATATTTTTGTTCGGATTCAATTGTAATATCGATGCTCCCTCCCGCCTGTCCTGATCCAAAAAACTCCGGTCTGTGAGTATATATGACCTCACCATCTTCAGGGTTACTAACTTCAAAATCAGTTTTAATCGGAACCTTTGTGGGAAACTCTGCCTGAAAACCACTATTATCTTCATTGGAGGAAGAATCGAAAGAGGGGGTTTCATTTCTTAAATCCTGAGTCTGACCAAGAACAATCAAGGGTACAGGAGTATTGTTGTCTGTGTAATTTACAATAGTCGCATCGCCATAAACACCACCATAAATTTTTACTACTTCTTCCAATCTTGTTTGAGGCAACTGAGACAGAGCAGTCAGATCAGAATTGTAGGAAACACTTAAAGGAATAACCCAATTGCCTTGGGATGAAGTTATCGAAGAAAGCATTGCCATTCCTGGAATTTCAAGAATAACAATAGCTCCGGAAGCATCTGCTCCTGAAGAAGATCGAATTTGTCCATAGGCTAAATTAGCTTCAGGCAATGAACCACTTAACATTCGAGCAGTTTTGACTTTATATGCCCCATCTTTAAACACCTTATCTGATGAAATAATATTAAATAGATATTCCTTTTCCGATTCCAATCTACCATCAACTAAAATATAATGAGTATAATAACTGCCAGGAGAAGATGAATCTCTAACATCATAATAATTAATATAAGAACCATTAACATTCGCTTGCACAAAACCGGTCACCTGACCTTCAGTCACCCAAGAAACCACAAAAGATCGGTCAGTTATGTTGCTGATATTTACCATTTTGGGCTCGTATTGAACTGATGCCCCCGAAAAAAATACCAATGTCCTTGGCAATACTATTATCACTAAAATTGGGAGTATTAAGAGTAAAAAAATCCCAACCGGAGAGGGAATACTTCTAATTTTCCAAATTCCACTAAGTGTTTTAAAAGAAAAACTCGTCTTACTCTTTAAAGACTTATCGTCCTGAGCAATATTATTTTGTTCTTGATCATTGCTGTTCATTTTCACTTTCCCCTACGGTTTCAGCAGGTTGACTAATAATCTCTGTCGGCTCAGGCGAAATAAGTTCTGAAGACTCTGTTGACAAGGGAATTTCCTGAAAGCCTTCAAATAATTGATTTTCATTAGAATCCATAACAATCTCTGTCGTTTCGGGAAAAGCCAATTTGAATTGTTCACTTATTTCTTCAACCGAATATAATCTCAGCCCTTGAATTGTGTCAAATATTTCCAATTGCAGATTGGGATTAATTCTTTTAATTAGGTGCTCGGAGGCTTCAACTTCATCTGTACCCGATGAACGATGATACCCTTCGAAAGATAGCCATATGAATAGGAGAACAATCAAACTTGTTGAAATATAAAAAAACTTTTTTATAAAAGTTTTCTTTTTCTCCAACTCTGATCTTTCTTTCATACGATCAATAGTTTCCATTTTTATTTTTTCTCTGATACAGGCGTTACCCAAACACCCATCTTTCCTTTTAGGTTAACAACAATAATATTGGGGTCAATTGCATCCTCGGCTTTAAATGGTGAAAGTGAATAAGAATCAATAAAAATTGCCCTTCTGGAAGAATATAGATCACTAATAAAACTCATTACATCCTCATAACTGCCCGATCCGCTGTAATTAAAATCTATTAAGCCTTTTTCAGAAGTAATATCCGGAAAAGTTAAATCATTGGCTGAAAAAGATTCGCTCGTGATGTTATGGTCCAAAGCCACACCAAGCAGCTGAGATGTTCCTTGAGCTACATCAAATTTTTCAGGATAATACTCATCCAACAATGGCAGTTTTTCCTCAGCAGAAAAGTAAGAATTTTGAGCACTAACCAAGCTGTTAATTTTTACAGACATTTTTTCATTTAAAATCTGCCTGCTTTTTATTTCTCCCAGCAACGAAGTTATTGCCAAAACAGTGGGTCTGATGGCAAAAAGAACAAAAAATAAGACCAAAAATACCGTCAAGGTAGCTTCCAAATAAGGCCAAATGTCATTGCTTAAAATTAATTTTTTAAGATTTTTTCTAAGTCTTAAAATAAAACTAAGCTGATTTTCTATCTTTGACAAAGGCTTTGGTATAATTTTTTCAGGACTTGTCTGTTTGTTCATTATCTTGTTCACTAATATCTTTAAAATCTATACCGATACTTATTTTAGTTCCTTCTGCTAACTGAGATCTCTCAATCTTGCCAATCCTAATTTTTAGAATTTTTTCATCCTTACTTAGTCTATTCAGAAATAAAGCCAGACTTTCTTCAGATAAAATATTTACCGCCAAGCTCCCTTTAGGAATGTCTGTAGTTTTAGATAAACTAAATTGCTCAATCACAACATCCTTTGGTAAGTTATCAGCAACGATCTTTAGATATAAATTTAATTCCTCGTATTCATTGATAAAGTTCGCCGCTGAGCTAATCCTCGACTGCAAAGCTAAAAAATCTTTCTCAAAAGGCTGGGAACTCTCAAGAATTATTCTCTTTTGTCTAACTATATCTCCAAGATCATTATTTTTGGTATCCAGCCAAAATCTTGAAATAAATGCCATAAGAACAAGTAATTCAGTAATAACAAGAATTGCTCTTCCTGAGGTTGTTAGCCACTGGACAATTCTGCCTCCGGCCGTAGCCTCAATAGGTTTTTTCGCAAGAAGAGAGATCTTTTTTTTAGCCATTATATGTTTACTTAAGATCAGTATATTAGACCGAAAAAAAGAAGTCAAAGACTAATTACCAGGCACAAGAGTAAGTAAAAACTACACCTAAATTAGGGTGTTCTTCGAGAAAGAATGGGTTTAGCGTAAAATTTCACCAATCGTACGATGTCTTGAAAAACATCAAGTTTGAGAAGATGTGAAAGAAATAGAAATACAACCAAAGAGCAGCCTGAAGAGACACCGGTAAGAAAAGCAAGTCCTATCACCCTTGTGGTGTCAAATACTCGGATATCTAAAAATTTCATGGCAACATAGGCAACAAATCCAGAAACAGAATTAATGAGCAGCAGCTTAACCAAGAAAGATACCTGGAGTTGAGTTTTAATATCAAAATGATTCACTTTATACATAAGGATGATATACATTGAAACCAGCTGAAATACCCCTGCCACAGAAAGAGCAATTACTAAAGAATAAATCCCCCATTCAAATGAATAAATTCCCAACAAACTTAAAATAAAATTAATCACTAAAGAAACAAGGGAAACATAAAAAGTTGTTCTAGTATCTTGAAGAGCATAAAAAGCCCTAGCTAAAATTTGTATTCCCGCCTGAGATAAGATTGCCGGAATACTAAAAGCAATAAGTCTTCCTGTAATAACTGTAGCTTCCCAGGGAAATTGGCGGCTTCCGAAAATTAAACGGACAATCGGTATTCTAAGAACCAAAAGCAGACTAGCAATGAATGAGGTAAGATAAAACACTTGTCTTAAGGAAAGTATAATTTTCTGTTTAAATAAAGGGTATTTATTTCTAGCCCAAAGGTTAGAAAAATAAGGAAATACTGCTTGACCCAAAGTCACACCAATCAACCTAACAGGTAAAATATATAAATGTTCTGCTAAGTAATATAGTGATAGACTACCGGCGGGAAGCAAACTTGCTAAAACCACCGGAAGAGTCGATTCGATCTCAGAAAGACCTAGTGACAAAGTTCGCGGCAGCATTAACCTTAAAATCTTTTTTGTCCCCTTGTTTAAAATTTTCTTTGGAAGCTCAAACCTAAATCCCAAAGACACAAGGGCCGGAAATTGAATCAAAAAGTGCCCAAAAGCTCCTATAACAACTCCAAAAGCAGGAGCAAAAATACCAAAACTATGAGAAAAAAGAACAATCCCTAAAATTATAAATATGTTGTAAATTATTGGAGCAAGTGCGGGTAAAAGAAATCTTTTCTGCGCCTGCAACATGCCAGAAGAAAAACTGCTCAAAACAAAAAATCCTTGGGCAAAAATCATTACTCTTGTCAATCTAGCCATTAATGAGATCTGTTCAGAATCAAAACCTGGGGCAATAATGGCTGATATTGGCTGGGCAAAAATTATTACCAAACCACCTAAGGCAAAAAATGCTATTCCCAAAATTGCCATCAACGAAGAAGCCAGTTTGTAAGCCTGTTTTTTATCTTTTACCCAATACTCGAAAAACACCGGCATAAAAGCAGCCGACAAAGCTCCTGTTACCAGCAATCTGAATAATAAATCAGGTATACGGAAAGCTGCATTATAAACGTCGAGCTGAAAAGCGCAGCAGGAGAAAAAATATTGATAAAGCAAACGATCCCTAAGTAAGCCAAATAACGTCGAGATAGCGAAAGCAACCAAAAGAACAACAGCAGCTGAAGTGGTCGTTTTCTGCTTTCTCATGAAATGCTTGCCATTTATTGTATTGTTTAGAAAGGATTTCAAACTATCCATCACTAAGGAGAATATATCACGCTAGAAGAGCTACAACAATATCTTCCTTGATAAATTACTTTTATGCTGATAAAATTACAGCCAAATGCCAATAACATCATCAGCCCGAAAAGCTGTCAGACAAAGCAGAAGAAAAAAAGCAATTAATAGCAGAACAAAAAAGAAATTTACTCTTTCTATAAAGAGCTTTGAAAAATCTCCAAAAACTGGAGAGCTGCCGACTGTCTATAAAATCATTGATTTAGCAACCAAAAAAAATCTGATTCATGCCAATAAAGCGTCAAGAATTAAAAGCAGGCTTTCAAAATTAGCTTCAGCTAAAATTACCAAGCCTAAGACTCCGGTTAAACCCAAAAAAACTACCTCCAAAATACAAAAAAGAGGTAAAATGACTACAAAGAAAGCTTGAATGCAGTAGCAATTAATAGCAATATCAATCTTTCTTAATCTTAACTAGATAATTATGAAGAGAAAATATTATATAACTACTCCTATTTATTACGTTAATGATATTCCTCATATTGGTCACTCCGTCACAACAGTCATAGCCGATGCCTTAGCCCGATATCATCGTAAATTAGGATTTGAGGTATTTTTTTTAACAGGAACAGACGAACACGGTGCTAAAGTTGCTCAATCTGCTGAAAAAGAAGGACTAACGTCTCAGGAATTTGCCGATAAAGTTTCCGAAAGATTTAAAGAGACCTGGAAAAAACTAAATATAAGCAATGATTACTTCATTAGGACGACTTCAATCGAACATAAAAAAATTGTCCAGCAGGTTATTGAAAAAATTAATAATAACAAAGACATATATAAAGGAAAATACGAAGGCCTATATTGCGTCGGTTGTGAAAAGTTTTTGACCGAGAAGGAATTGGAAAATGGTAAATGCCCCCTCCATCCTAATCAGGAGATTGAGAAACAGATAGAAGAAAATTACTTCTTCAGACTCTCTAAATACATTCCTTCTCTAATAAAACTCATAAAAAACAATAAAACAAACTATATTTTTCCTCAAAACAAGAGAAATGAGATATTGAGCAAATTAACCGAAGGAGTTGAAGATGTTTCTATATCTCGAGAAAAAATAAAATGGGGAGTAGAGTTTCCTCTTGATAAAAATCATACGGTCTATGTTTGGGTCGATGCCCTAATAAACTATTACTCCGCCACTAGGTTTTTAAAAAACAAGAAAGATTTCTGGCCAGCCGACCTGCATTTGATTGGTAAAGAAATTCTTTGGTTTCACACAGTCATATGGCCTGCCATGCTCTTGTCAGCCGATCTCCCATTGCCCAAGAAAGTATATGCCCACAGTTTCTATACAATAGACGGCCAAAAAATGAGCAAATCATTGGGGAATGTCATTTCTCCCATAGATCTAGTAGATAAATATGGCGTTGATGGCAGCAGATACTTAATAGCCTCATCATTCCCCCAAATTAATGATTCGGATATTGGTTGGGATAAACTTACCGAAAAATACAATGCCGATCTTGCCAATGGCTTAGGCAACCTCATCTCGCGCGTGGCAAGACTAGCTCAAAAAGAAAAAATTATTGTCAAAAATACCAAAATCGAATTTGACAATGCTTACGATAAATCAATAAGAAGTCAAAATATTGCAGAATGCCTTTTTGAAGTTTGGAATAATCCTCAATGGGGAATCCAGGCTGTTAATAAAAAGTTTAACGAAGAAAAAATTTGGGAAAAAAGCGGAAAAGAGTTAAATAATTCCTTAGAAGAAATTATAGAGATGATCTTAAAAATTAGTCATCATTTATATCCATTTATGCCTCAAACAACCGAAGAGATCGGAACAATATTTTCTCCTGGGGAAACTGTTAGGTTTCCAGCAAAGCCACTTTTCCCAAGACTTGCAAAATAATTACCATGATCGACACTCATGCTCATTTAGCATTTGATGAATTTTCCAACCTTGATGAAATCATAGATGGAGCTAAAAAATCAGGGGTAAGAAAAATAATATCCTCAAGCAGTAATATTGCAGACTCACAAAAGGCTATTGAATTATCAAGAAAATATCCGGGAATAATTTATCCAAGTGTCGGCATCCATCCTCAGCAAACTGATCCGCAAAACAAGCAATCAATTAGGCAGCAGCTTGACGCACTGGAAAGAATGGTCAAAAGTAACAAAGTATATGCTATTGGCGAAACCGGATTAGACTTCTCTGAGCCTCCTCCTCCAGAAATTGCAAGAACAATAGACCAACAGATCGGGCTCTTTAAGGGACAAATACAAATTGCAAAACAATACAACCTCCCATTAATAATCCACTCAAGGAAAGCTTTTAAGGAGGTTGTCCGAATACTAAAAGATGAACCCGACGTTAAAGGAGTATTCCACTGTTATTCAAGCGGCAAGAAGGGTATTAAAGATGTTCTGGATTTAGGATATTTTTTTGGAGTCGATGGCAATCTAACCTATGAAGAAGGACTTCAAGCGGTTTATAAAAATATCCCCATAGAAAATATCCTTCTTGAAACCGATTCTCCGTTTCTTACTCCTATACCCCATCGAGGGAAAATGAATAAACCAGAATACCTAAAATATATATTAGAAGTTCTGGCAAAAACTAAAAATATTCCATCAAGGGAGATGGATAAACAAACAGATCAAAATGCTCATAAACTTTTCTCATTTTAATTTGCAAGCAAACAAATTTATTTGATAGACTGTTGAGGATGAAAACCCTTTTTAATTGCAGCCTTTGGGGCGATGAAGCTTTTTCGGCAGTACTAGCTCAAAGAGAGTTTTGGACAATGATTCAAATTGTAGCTAAAGATACTTCACCACCTCTGATGTATATCATCATGTGGGGCTGGTTTAAAATTTTTGGTAACTCCGAACTATCAATTAGAAGCCTTTCATTTCTTTTTTACTTGGGAACTTGTGTATTAGTTTATTTGATCGCCAAAAAGCTCTACACAAAAAGAGCCGGAATAATTGCTGCTCTCTTAACATTTTTTAATCCATTTTTGTTTTTTTATGCTTTCGAAGGAAGAATGTATTTTACCCTCTTGTTTTTCATTGTTCTCTCTTATTACTTTCTTCTAAACAAAAAAAGGTGGGGATTTATCCTTTCTGCCGCAGCGGCTCTTTATTCTCATCACTTTGCCATTCTGGCAATTTTTAGTCAGTTTTTTGCTCAGATTTTAATAATATTCATTACCAAACAAAAAAGAACAGCTTCTGAACTATTCAAGTTGATAAAAACATATTTATTGATTGGGGTGCTTTATCTTCCCTGGGTTTATCCTTTATACATGCAAACCAAGCTTGTCTCCACAGGTTTCTGGTTAGGAAAACCTAAGTTAGAAAACCTTTTTGATCTGATAAAAAATCTCGTTAAAGAAGGCGGTTATAAGAAAGAAATTGAAGATAAAATTTTGCCTCTTTATTTAATTATCCTTGGATTGAGAAAATGGAGCAAAAAGGTCTGGCAAGCAGATCTTCATTTGATAATCTGGGCACTTCTGCCTCCTACACTAGCTTTTCTTATCTCACAAACCAGTATCTCCATCTTTTATGAAAGGTATCTACTTTTTTGTGTTCCTCCTTTAATGATTTTGGCTGCTTCACGATTTAGAAAAATTTCTCTTCCTTTTATCGGTATTCTTCTAATTGTTTACGCTTTTATAGGTTATCACAGTTTTACTAATCCATTTAAAAAGCCTTTCAAGGAATTTACCGGCTGGATAAAACAAAATTATCCTGACACTTATTTAGTAAACTACAACGGCAATTCCCACCATTTGTGGGAAACAAAATATTACGGTCTTAAAGCTCCAATATATTCGCCCGGAGGAAAGCTTCCATTTTTTGTTGGCACAGCTCAAATGGAAGATGAGGATGTTATATACAAACTTGGAGAACAGCAAATAGGAGTCATAACCAGCAACCACCCCAATGACGTCAATATCTCAGATTACACTCAAAATTTTGTGTATAACGATGGTCCATTATATTTTCTATTAATGGAAAAAAATAATGATGAAAAAAATAATTGACAAAATTGCTCTAATAATTCCAAAAAAAATCTCTCTACTTGGGTTGCTAATTACTTTCAACATCCTCCTATACTTACCAAGTTTACTAGAACCCGTATCTTATGGCGATGAATGTATTTACTTAACACTTGGGAATGGACTGAGGAAAGGTCAGGTATTTTATAGAGATATTCATGACAATAAACCACCTCTGTTATATTTAGCCGCTGCCTTAACCCAAAGCTTAACTAACTTTAGGCTCTTAACCATAGCCTGGAATGTCGCTCATTTAGCAGTTATTTTCAAACTAATAAACTTACTCACTAAAAATAAATATATCCCTTTTGTTGGTGGATTAATTTTTAGTTTGCTCCTTTTAATTATGGAGGGCCGAATAGCAAATGGAGAAGTATTTATGATGATGCCAGCAACTTTAGCTGTGTATTTGTATTGGAAATCTTTGGAAAAAAATAATGTAAAAAATAAATTAAGATTTGGAATAGTTTTAGGATTATTGTTTAGCTTTGGTTTTCTTTTCAAAATTCCGCTAGCTTTTGATTTTGTAGGCATACTTATAGCAATCTTCATTTTCAAAATTGAGAAGTTTAAATATAACCTCAATCAACTTAAGGGTGTTTTTCTTAATCTCCTTAGTAACAAAATGCTCTGGGGAATGATATCCGGATTTGCTCTGCCTATCCTATTATCAATTGCCTATTATGGATCCAAGGGAGCCTTTGAACCATATGTGAGATCGGCATTAATGCAAAATATTGGCTACCTTTCAAGTTGGCAAGGCAGCAATATGGGTCTTTACGTAAGATTAGGGTTGCTGGGAATATTTAGTTTATTAATGTTTATTTTTAGAAAAAAGATTAATTACAAGTTAATTTTTTTCACAACCTGGTATGTCTATGCAATGTTTGGTGTTTTACTTTCTGCCAGACCGTATCCTCACTACCTTGTAGAAATCATTCCCAGCTTGACAGTTTTAATCGTTCTTGCTCTTGATAAGATCTCTCCTAAAAACAAGTTTAAAATAAGTGTCCCTAACGAATATTCTTTGGCTGCAGTTTTTTCCATTGTTCTTCTCGCTTTTGTATTCAAATATTATAATTTTTGGTATTACAAACAACTTCCTTACTACAGCAATTTTTTAAAATACATCACCAAACAGATAGACCAGCAAGAATATTTTGAGTATTTTGGGGGAAAAACAAATAATGATTATAAAATCTCCAGGTTTATAAGAGGTACCTTGGGTAATAATGATAGTGTTTACATTTGGGGAGATGCGGCTTGCATCTACACCCTATCGAATCAACAACCTCCCGGAAGATATGCCGTAAATTATCACATATATGATTTTGATGGTTTTAATGAAACTCTTGCTGTTATAGAAAAAAGCATGCCAAGAATAATAGTAAAACTTCCTGAAGAAAAAAGAGAGTGGGAAGATCTCAATAATTATCTATACAATAACTACTATCTTCTTAAACTAGATAACATTGAGGGAGAAATATATATAAGAAATTCTCAAATTAACAACAAGAGTGGTAAAATAACCTTCTAGATGAAAAAACCTACATTTAATCAAAGGGAATACCGTTTCTATGAAATGCTTCCGGGTATTTTATCTTGGACAATTATCTTATTCCCCTTATGGGGGTCATTTTTTATGCCTACAGTTGTTGCCTATTTTGTATTGGCATTCTTGGTTTTTTGGTTTTATCAGTCTTTTAAAAATGCTATTTTAGGGATTATTGGGTATAACAAAATTAGGAAAACTGAAAAAATTAACTGGCAAGATAAATATAAACAGGATAGACAAAATGATTGGCTTGAATGGGATAAAATTAAACATATTATCATTATCCCCAATTACAACGAATCTGCTCAAAAAATTTCGATTTCACTGCAAGCCCTAATAGAACAAAAAGACATTGACAAAAAACAGATTACCATTATTTTAGCCATGGAAGAAAGAGCTAGTGATGCTCATGAGAAAGCAGAATATCTTATTAAAAAATATAGTGGAGTTTTTGGAAATCTTGTCGCAACTTTTCACCCTCCAGATATAGTGGGAGAAATTAAAGGTAAAGCTTCTAATGAGGCTTGGGCGGCTAAATGGGCTAAAAAGCATATTATCGACAAAAACAAATGGGACTTAAATTACGTAACCGTGACAAGCTGTGATGCAGACGCAAAATTTCACCCGAAATATTTCTCTTTATTTACATATCATTTTACAAAGACTCCAGATCGCTACTATCGTTTCTGGCAATCACCAATTTTTTGGTATAACAACTTAGACAAAGTCCCCAATCTTATTAGAGTTGTGGGAATAATGGGAAATATTATTCACGTTTCCCAGCTTCAAGACCCTGATAGAATGTTTTTTAATTATTCGACCTATTCACTTTCTTTTAAAATGCTTCATGAGGTTGGTTATTGGGACACAGATATCATTCCGGAGGACTGGCATATCTTCCTTCAATCATACTTTGCTAATCAGGGAAAAGTGGAAGTTAACCCTCTTCTACTGCCTACAAGTATTGATGCTCCCGAAGGATCAGGATATTTTGACGCTCTCCAAAACAGATACTTACAGTGTCAAAGACATGCTTGGGGAGCTACAGATATTCCCTATGCAATTGCTCAAGCCAAAGCTCATCCCGAAATCCCTTGGAGAGTGAAAATATTGAGGATCGCCAAACTATTCGAAACCCATTTAATATGGACCACCAATTGGTTTTTACTCACTTTAGGAG
>DIVO01000032.1 GCA_002428285.1 Patescibacteria group bacterium UBA6130
GCTGTTTTTGTAACTCCTGCTTGTCTAAAGATGCAATTGCTTGAAATCTCTCAACCCTATCTCCCTGTTTAGCTCCTACCCAAACAAGCCTTCCTGATGTTTGGAACTGCAATACTGCCTGTGTCCTGGCCGCAATTTTTCCAGGTGAGATTAAAGTTCTGGTTAAGTCTTTCCTCTCCGCTTTTACAGTTTCTATGGGAATATTATTTCCCCTCTGGGAATACCAAAAGGCGCCAACACTCACTGTAAGTAATATTAAAATCAAAAACTTTCTTTTCCAGATAAATTTCGCAGCCTTTCTAATCTTCTTCATATCTCTAGTATTATACCCTAACGATTATATATTTCAAGGTTAAAATCTTAAAGTTTTTCAATATTATTCTATGTTTATAGTAAATTGCATTGGGTAATTTTGACTAACTAAGATTTTCTGAAAAATCATAAGTTAATATTATTATTTACGGAGAACCTACCTGCTTGAGCATCAATTTATGGAAAACTTCTCTTTCCAGTTGATAAAATATCCCAATAGGCACATTGTCTTTCGCCATTCTTGCGCATTTCAAAGCCTCATCAGCAGTTTCACAGCTAGTTTTTACTTCCTTAACCCTTTGAAGATAATAAGCAAAATTATATTCTTTGGAAAACGTTACGCATGGAGAAATTACTTCGATAACCGAAAACCCCTTGTGTTTAATCGCTTTAGTAATCACGCCGGTAAAATGTTCTGCCTTTCCCGGGAATGTTCTCGCCACAAATGAAGCTCCCGCAACAAGAGATAGATTTACAATGTCCAAAGGCAAGACACCGCTCCCCTCAGGGGTAGTTTTGCTAACAATGCCCAAGGGAGTAGTGGGAGATGCCTGCCCAGTGGTTAAAGAAAAAAAGAAATTATTTAAAATTATTACCGTAATATCGTCATTTCTTCTGGCAGCGTGAATGAGATGGTTCCCACCTTCACCTAATTGACCTCCATCTCCTCCTATCGCCAAAACTGTCAGGTCAGGGTTGGCCATTTTAGCTCCGGCAGCTAAAGGAACTGATCTGCCATGAAGCCCAAGAAAAGCTGAAGTTTTCAAAAAATTTCCCATGTTAGCTCCACAGCCGATATCATAAGAACAGATTATCTCCTGCGGCTTGAGATTTAACGCCAAAAAAGCATTCTGTAAAGCCGTCATAACGGCAAAATTAGCACAACCAGGACACCAAGTTGGAAAACAGCTTGTTTTATAATTTTCCATTAGTTTTCCCAGAGCAAAATTTTAATATTTCCTCAGTCCAAAATGGCCGACCATCATTTTTTAAATATGTTTTCTTAATGTCAATAAAATATTCTTTTTTAATCAAGTTACGAAGCTGAGATGTAGAATTATTTTCCACTACGGCTAAATTCTTTGCAGACTCCAAAATTTTCTTGCCTTTGGAGGGGAGAGGATAAACCTGAGTAAAATGGATAAAATTAACATTATCCAATTGTTTTAGAGCCTCTATAATCACACCCTTAGTACTTCCCCAGCCAACTAAGGTAAGATCAGCACTTCTCTCACCATAAAGATTAACCCCATTTTCAATTTCTAGGTTTTTAATTTTTTTAAGCCTTTTTTTCATTTGAGAATTTCGTCCAGTTATAGAATCATCATAATATCCATATTCATTATGTTCATAGGAATTCGCCACAACCAAACTTTTACCAGGGAAAGCTCGAGGAGAGATACCCGAATCAGTTAACTTGTATCTTTTATAATTACTTTTGCAACTTATCAAATCCGGCCATTTTACTTTTGGTGCAATTAGAGAGTCTAATCGTACCGTCTTCTTGCTTTCTGATAAAAACTTATCTGTCATTACAATCACAGGTATCTGATATTTTTGCGAAAGCCAAAAAGCCAGATAGGTCAATTTGAAACATTCTTGAATATCACCTGGTGCCAAAACAATACGAGGAAATTCGGAGTGAGAAGAATTTATCATAAAATTTAGGTCTGCTTGCTCTGTCCATGTTGGCATACCGGTTGAAGGTCCTGTTCTCTGTCCTTCAATCACTACCAAAGGTGTTTCACTCATGCCTGCCATTCCTACACCTTCAGTCATCAAACAAAATCCTCCTCCCGAGGTAGCAACCATAGACCTGGTTCCGGCAAAACTTGCACCAATTGCCGAAATTACTCCGGAAATCTCATCTTCAGGCTGAAATACTATCATCTTGGTTTTTTCTCTTAAAGCTATTAGTTGATGCAATATCCCAGATATCGGGGTCATGGGATAAATAGCGGCAAAACCACATCCGGCTTTTACTGCACCCATGCTGATAGCCTCATTACCTGACAAAAGCTGTTTTTCATCAAGTTTAGGTGAATAATCCACTAAAGCTTCCTTCGATAGAGTAAAATACCAATCATACCCTAAATCAAAAGCAGAAATATTATCATTCCTTACTTCTTCTTTTTCCAAAAAAGCCTCACTTAATATTTCTTTGGCTTTATATTTATCCAAACCCAAAATAGCTGTCGTCACACCATAAAAAAAGCTATTTTGATTTCTTAAAGTGATTTTTTCTTTAAGTTTATAAGGAATAAGCAGCGCCTTAGGGATGTCATCAAGATCCTTTTCCCATCCAATCACTACAGCTTCTTTATTAAGCTCTTGTTCACTAAGATCATAGGTATTTCTGTCAAAGCAGATAAGTAGATCAACTGCATAAGGGGTTGAAAAAACCTCTGATTCAGAAATGGTTATTTTCTGAGTATTATTTCCTCCTCTAATAAGAGACGGATACTCCGGATACTGAAAAGCCCAAAGACCGGAACCACCAGCCAACTTGCCTATCCAATCAGCAATAGACATAATGCCCCAGCCTGCTTCACCACCAATTTTGATTACAAACTTATTTGCTTTATCCACTCTGTTAATTGTATCAAAATTCCCCTCGTTGCTTCATCACCACTGCTTGAGCAGCTGCAAGACGAGCAATAGGCACCCTATATGGAGAGCAAGAAACATAATTAAGACCTATTTTGTAACAAAAATGAACTGTTTTAGGATCTCCGCCATGTTCTCCACAAATACCAATATGGAGATTTTTCTTGGTTTTTCTTCCTTCTTCAGTTGCTATCTGCATTAATCTCCCAACGCCTTTTTGGTCAACACTCTGAAAAGGATCTTCTAAAAATATTCTCTTTTCGATGTAATCCGTAATAAATTTTCCAGCGTCATCCCTGGAAAAACCATAAGTCATTTGGGTAAGATCGTTTGTTCCATATGAGAAAAAATCAGCTTCAGCAGCAATTTCACCTGCGGATAAGGCCGCTCGAGGCACCTCTATCATGGTCCCAATCTCGTACTTAAGCTTGATCTTATTTTTCTTGATAGTCTCCTCGATCACCGGAACTAACAATTCTTTTAAATGTTTTAGCTCATTAACATGCCCGATTAGAGGAATCATAATTTCAGGTATAACATTGTTGCCCTTCTTCTTCACTTCACAGGCGGCTTCAATAATTGCTTTAACCTGCATTTGATAAATTTCCGGAAAACTGATCCCTAATCTACAACCCCTATGCCCCATCATTGGATTAAATTCATGAAGAGATTCAGCCTTGCTCTTTATTTCTTCTAAAGACTTACCCATTTCTTTAGCTAATTCTGCCATTTCCTTCTCTTCCTTAGGTAAAAACTCATGCAAAGGAGGATCGAGCAATCTTATCTTTACAGGTAATCCTTTCATAATTTCAAAAAGTTTCCTAAAATCATCCTTTTGCATGGGAAAAATTTTGTTTAACGCTTTTTCTCTTTGCTCGAGAGTTTCCGAAAGAATCATCTGTCTAACGGCAAAAATTCTGTGCTCTTCAAAAAACATGTGTTCTGTTCGGCAAAGACCTATGCCTTCAGCGCCAAATTCTCTGGCAGCAGAAGCATCTGTGGGAGTATCAGCATTGGTTCTGACTCCCATTTTTCTTATTTTGTCAGCCCACTTCATTAAGGTAGCAAACTCGCCACTCATAGTTGGCTCTTGAGTTTCCACTTCTCCCAAAAACACCTCGCCGGTTGAACCATCAAGAGTGATAATGTCTCCTTTTTCGACTTTAGTTTCACCTGCCTGAAAAAAGTTTGAAATGTGAGAAATAGCCAACTCTTCACATCCAACGATACAACATTTGCCCATTCCTCTTGCAACAACAGCCGCATGAGAAGTCATACCTCCCCTGGCTGTCAAAACACCTTGAGCAGCATGCATGCCTGCAACATCTTCAGGGGAAGTTTCCATTCTTACTAAAATGACTTTTTTTCCCGCTTCGGCTTCAACAACTGCTTCATTCGCATCAAAAACAACTTCTCCGCTTACCGCTCCTGGAGAAGCGGGAAGTCCAGTTGCCAAAAGATTGGCCTTTAATTTGGCCTTTTCACTTAAAGTTGGATGCAAAAGTTGATTAAGCTGATCTCCCTCAACTCTCAATATAGCCTCTTTTTCATCGATTAATTTCTCTTTAACCATGTCAACAGCAATTTTTACAGCCGCTTTGCCTGTCCTTTTGCCAGTTCTTGTTTGTAAAATATATAAAGTGCCATTTTCAACAGTAAACTCAACATCCTGCATATCTCTGTAATGATTTTCTAAGGCTTTAAAAATTCCAATTAACTGCTCATAAACTTCAGAATTATCATCTTT
>DIVO01000003.1 GCA_002428285.1 Patescibacteria group bacterium UBA6130
TAATTTAATATTGACTTTTAACAGCAATGAAAAACTGAACATTTCTATTGACGATTTTTATATCAAAAATAGCGAGACAGTAATTACTTTATGTATCAAAAACAAAACTAATCAGGACATTGAACTTTTTTCTTACAGATTTCCTTTGTATCGAAAACAAAAAAAATATATCCAACCGATCAGAGAAGATCTCCCGGTAGTAAAAAAAGGAAACAAAGAAACCAGCGGGCTTGAAACAAAATTGAAACATCAAGTTCCCAAGTATTTAAAAGCAAAAGAGGAAATTTGGGTTAAACTGTATTATGAAGACTGTTCGAGTTATCCGGAGGTTTACCTATACCCCCGAATTATCAAGGGTTTCAGCAACGAATACTTTAAAATTTCCAAGACTTTGTATTACGGAATAGATCTGATTACTACAAGCAGTCAAAACATGTCCAAGAAATATTCAATGGATGATTTTAAACTGATAGTAGAAATATTAATATCTAAAGGATTGTATAAAGAACTAAAGAATTTTATAGTTTTGCAAAGACAAAAAATAAACCGTTTTTTTGTGGTTAATTTTGGCTGTTCGTTTTTAAAAGGCAACCTTGATCTTTTTGAAGATCGTCTAGATCCCAGCGCAATTGAATTCATATTTCAAAAAAGGTTTTTTATTGATTCCGAATTTATTTTTAAATACGGAAAAACAGACCGCCGCATTCGCGAAACGATCAAAACCAACATTAGCGAGTTTGAAGCCCAATACCGCGATAATCCAGAGTTTCTGCCGAAAAACTTTAGTGAATTAAAATCTTTTATGGATGAAGAGCTCATTTTCTTCATATCAAAGATGTGGATTGAGTATAAAAAAAGGATAGCGAGTTGGGCTATACCTTATTTCACGCAAGAACGGTTTAACGAACTGAAAAAAATACTGTTTGAATTGGATCCTTCCCTTTTGATTGCATTATATAATTCAAAAGTAAGCGAAGAATCAGTAAATGAACTGATAATGGAAATATTGATGCTTCCTGAAGAGTCGAGAGGGCCTTCAATAGAACAGGTAGATAACTTTTTAAGAAATGCTAAGCATAGATTGTTTTCTGAAAATATTGAAAACATTTTGATTTCGAAAAATATCAGCGATCTGGAATCTTTAGATCTTGTAAGATCACATTTGCGAAAAGAAACGTATGAAAGATTGTTAAAAGAAATTACGGCAAAAGAATCCATTTAAATAACAGAAAAAGTGAATGAAAAAAAGCTCATTTTGTAGATTCCATTTTTAGTTCTCTTACAATTAGGGCTTTTTTTGAGATTAAATGAAAAAAAATACCAAATGTTCTAATATTTGTATTGAACTGTGTTATAATAAAAGCGTTTACAGGAGGGACATATGAAATTGATTGAGAAGAGAGTCGTTTTCTTCAAACGGGTTCAATTACAAGCTAAAAATGGTTTTTTGTTCCGCACTGATAAAAATCAAGTGGAGGAAAAAAACAATGAATGAAAAATACCAAAAGATTATTGGTGATTGTGAAAAGATTTTAGAAGAACATTGGCAAGAACAAGTGACAAAATTCAATGAATACGTAAATGAAGTCCAAAAGAATAAAAGTGGATACCAAAAACTTAGGTATAGACTTCCAAACGCTATCATTCCTTGCATTCCCATTCGAGATGCAATGAACCCAAACATTAGTTTTAATTTTCGATATTTGGATAGCAAAATCGCAGAAATAACCGGAATGGATGAGAACTACAATCCAAAACTATTTTTTAAAAATTGTGCCGAAAGCCTTGAAAAATATGGATTCGATATGAAACTTATCACAGACCTGGAAAAAGAGTATTCTTGGCATGATCCGGTATCCACAAGTTTTAGAAGGCACTTCAAAGGCCAAGTAAAAAGAGATATTGAAAATGATACCCACTTTAATAAAGAAGCCACAATTCAGACAGCCTTATGGAAATTACTAAAAAACAGCAAAAAGGAAAAAGGGAACTTGTGCAATATACAACCCGTATGCATGTTCAATCGGTTTTTTGAACCGCCCGCATTTTTATCCGCCGCAAATGTCACTACTCAAGGAGTTTTTTCTTCGAAAAACCCCGGAAACATTGATATGATTTCGCGAATTGGGACAGGAAAAAATAGCGAACTGGCAGTTATTGAATTAAAAAAAGAAGAAGCTACGAAACCGGATAAGGCAATTTTACAAGCTATTGTCTACGCTGTTTGCGTAAAAAAATTGTTATTTTGTAATGAATTGGGAAATAAAACAGACAAATGGTGGAAATTGTATGGGTATGGTCAAAAAGTTCAAGGGGATTTTACTGTTCCAAAGAACTTCGTAATGCATGCTGTGGTTTGCATGCCTTATTATGATGAAATAGATAAAAGTTTTGCTTTGACTGAACCGCTTTGTCTTGGGGATGGAGTAAAGCTGTATTTAGATTATCTATATTTTGACATAAACGATCGTAACAGGATAAGTTTCCGACGAGAGAATGTATCTATCCAAAAGATTAAAGTATTATAGTTTTTAATTTTGAAGTTTCATTTTTCACCATCTATGGAGGAAATAAAATGTCAAAAATTAGTAATGCTTTAAAGATGCTTTTTTTCTTGAATGGAAAAGAAGGTTATACAAAAATTAACTGCCTGGCTGATCATCTTGAAGTCGGCAAACGGGAAATCCGTCGATACAGAGACGATTTAGAAATGGCGGGTTTTTACATTGATAGTTTAACCGGGTCGAACGGAGGCTATAAGTTGATAGATAAACTTGATCTATCACTTGGGCTTTCCCAAATGGAGACCCTACTACTTAACCTTAATGTCCGTAACAACCAGAATGTCTTTAAATCTCTCAACGGAACGATTTCAATAGTCAGCAAAATGAAACAGAACATGATTATTGGGGACAATTACATAGATGACGAGACATTATATAAACTGTTCGCCATTCAAGAAGCCAAAGACCAAAACCGGAAAATAAAGATCAATTATCTTTCTTTGCGATATGGCGAAGGAACCTATGATGTTGAACCATACTTTTTTAAAATCGAGCGCAACCAATACTATTTATTTGCATTTCACTGCAACAAGGTAAAAATGTACAAGGTCAGCAACATCTTGGGAATCACCAAACTTGATGAAACTTATAAAATAAAACAAAACTTATTTGATGCAGAAATGGCCGATGATTCATTTGGGATCTTTAGGGGAGGAGACGTTTTCGAGGTTTTGATTGAAGTAACGGGGAGAATCAATGATTATGTTGAGGATTTCTTTAACGATAAAACCGATTTGACACAAGATATGGGGAACACAAAGCAATATAAGTTAAAAACCCACAACTTGCGAGAAGTGCTATATACAATATTAAGTCTGGGTTCCAGCATTAAAATCATCTCTCCCGATAAACTGATAGAAATGTATGCAATAGAAGTCAAAAAAATGGCCCATAACATTCAAGACACCAAAAAATATTAGAATTTATTCTAATATTTTTTTATTTATGCGCTTATATGTCCACAATCATGAGTATAATTAAAGCGAATCAAACCATAAGGAGGAATATATGGAAAAAGATTTGAAAGAAATAGTGAGTCAATATCATTTCAGCGATATAGCTGGGTATGAACAGGAGAAGAAAGAAATCGTTGAAATAAAAGATTTCTTGTTAAATCCGAACAAATATAGTCGGATCGGAGCCCGGCTTCCCAAAGGCGTACTATTACACGGGGATCCGGGAACCGGAAAAACCTTGTTTGTTAAAGCTTTGGCCGGAGAAGCCCATGTCCCGTTTTATCCGCTCTTGAACATGGAGTACGATTGCCGAAATGATATGGTCAAAGTCGTAAAGGATATTTTTGACACAGCCCGAAAAAACGCCCCTTCAATTATCTTTGTTGATGAAATTGATCGAGTGTGCCATCAAAGTGATGTTCTGCAACAACTGATAATCGAAATGGATGGTATTCAGCCAAATTGCGGCGTTATTGTTTTCGGAACCACCAATCAAATCAGAAATCTTGATCGACCGCTAATCCGTTCGGGACGCTTTGACCGAGTGATTGAACTGGAAATGCCATCTTTTGAAGATCGCTTAGCCATTTTTTCGATGTATTTAAAAAATTACCAAGTAGAAGAACAAATCGACTTGGACCATTTCGCGGAATTAGCTGTTGAATTCAGCGGGGCAGACATTAATTCCTTGATCAATGATGCAGCGTTATTGTCCATACGTGACGGTAAGGAAACAATTTCATCCGCGCACCTCGAAGAAGCCATGGACCGTTTAAAACTTGGAATAATCGATAAATCATATAAACTATCATCAGCTGAGAAATTAGTGTTAGCTTATCATGAAGCTGGCCATGCCCTGGTTTCCTTGCAACTGAATCCAGAACTTAAAATCAATAAGATCACCATTAAAGCCCGGTCATATGGCGGGGGGATCGTATCCTTCCTTGAAGACGAACGCTACTTAAAAAGCAAAGCTGATCTGGTGAATTCCATCAAAACAGCTTTAGGGGGGAGAGCAGCCGAAGAAATTGTATACAATACTTTCTACGATGGCGGGAAAATTGATTTGAAACAAGCCATCGGAACGGCAAAAAACATGTTAATCACTTATGGCATGAGTGATCTGAAATATATATACCCGAGGAGAGAAGATCTGCATCAAAAAATCGCTTCCGATTCGAAATATTTGGATCTTGATATGAAACTTCAAGAAATATTGGATGACTGTTATGAAAACAGCAAACAAATTCTCATCCAGCATCGGGACCTTTTGGATCGATTGGCGCATAATCTATGCGAAAAAGAAGAACTGACCAGAGAAGATTTGGCAGTTTATGCAACAATCTTTATGAAGGAGAACAAAAATGATTAATTGGGAATATGTAAATTTGGAACGAGGAAAACTTATTGAAAAACTAAAAAAGAGACTTTCAAGTACAACTCAATACTATCCGGGAATGTTCAGGAATTATGTAAAAAATCTTGATGATAATTTGATTACTCCATTAACCTCTTCGCATAGAGAACAAATAAACCTCGGTGATGGTGGCGAATTGAAATGGTGGTATAACGAAAAAGTAGGATGTGAATTCCCGCCGAAAATGCAAGCGGTCCATTCTTCTTCCGCGCTCATATACAACTTGTTAAGTTACTTGGACTGTGGAAACCTGTTCTTTAATGGAGAATGCTTTAAAAAAGTTGAGTTCGAGAAAAAGCTTCCGACTCTAAAAGAGGAAAAAACAAAGGACTCAAATGAAACGAATCATCCTTGCGCAAACATTGACGCTTATTTGGAATCAAAAGAAGAAATGTTATTTATCGAAAATAAGTTTGTCGAGCCGTATTATTCACCGGACAAGAAATCAAACAAAGACAAGACCAAAGAAATCAAAGCGGCTTATTTGCATTCAACAAGATATTTGTTTGATGATCAAGCAACCATAAAGAAATGGAATGATCTGTTTCGAAACAAGTTCGAAATTTACGACGGAAATCAGATGATGAAGCATATGCTGGCAATATACAGCGATGTAATCAATAATCCGAATAAATATTGCGGCTATAAAGAAATCGTGTTACTGAATTTAGTTTGGAGCCAAGCAACGGAACCCGAATTTAGAGAGCTATACAGCGTTGATAAGGAGTATAAAGCCGAAGGAAAGAAAAGCATCGATAAATTTAACGATTTCTTAAACAATCTTGTTCTGCCGCAAAACCTGAAATTTAAAGTTTTGTATTTGACTTATGCAGAGTTTCTTAATGAAAAAGCCTGTCAAAATAACGAAAAAACATTTGATTATATTAAAAACCGGTATATTTTGAACTGAAAAGAGGCCTATCAAGGACGCAATTTTTTTGCAAATTTCAAAGCTACTTATAAAAAATAGCATTATTTTTATTTTGGTCCGTTAATGATGTGTGGCTCCTCCAAAGAATAATACTAAAATACTTTTGAACCCATAAAATATTTGATATAATGGATCTAGAAGAGGTGAAAAATGTCAAAATTCCAACAAGAGATAATAATAAAAATTCGTAATCTTGAGGGATAAATCAACGATTCCAGCGGTCAAATCGATGATTTAACAGATTTTATAAATGCTCACAAAGAGCAAATTTTGGCGGATAGCGATGTGTATCACTCCCTATTAAAAGAAATGACAGCAAAACTTACTAATCATGTTGCAAAATCGGTGGTACTTCCACAATCATATAATAATGGAATCGGTATGATCCAAGATATTAAGAAGTACCTAGTTCGCGGCGAGCAAAGCAAGAAAAACAAACCTCCCATATCTAATTAACAACCACACATTGAACCGCATAGAATGGCATTTGAAATACGAAAGATACTCTTGAAAAAAGAATATGAGGTGGAAAATTGAAGAAAAATTATTCTAAAAGCATAGAAAGGAGTAATAATGTAAATACAATTCACGTTTCGGTAGGGGCGGATCATACTTTATTTCGCTTTAGGGAGGTAAATGAATTTTCATTGTCAGCTTTTCGAAATAATGAATTGTGGGCAACAACCCCAGATAGTTTCAATGATCCTTATGACACTTCTTTTGTGATCAACTACAAGGAAGTTGAAAAGTATTTGTTTGCTGTTTTGGGAGAAGAAAATTTATTAAAATATCGTGACGAGTTAAATATCAAGACAAAATCCATTCATAAAATTGCAGATGTTTTCATTAAGAATCTTTATTTTTTGAATCAGAAAAATTTTAGACGGCTCATAATAATATCATGTTTTTCTGAAGATATAGGCAACGAAGTAATGTGGTCCCATTATGCCAATCAAGGAAGAGGGTTTGCCCTTGAATATGGCTATAACGATTTACAGAACATCTGCAAGTCCCAATCCAGAAACACTTTGGATTTGGTCAAGGATATGGCTGAGGTTTTTCCTTTCCTTAAGGATATGTTTGAGCCAAGCAAGACTGATGAGATTCTAGATCAATATGGAGTAAAGCCAGTTATTTATGAAACTTCAAAATACAACGCAACCAAATTATTAATTTACGCAATTGACAATATCAAATTTTACTTGGAAAACAATTTGACAAATCCAATGGATGTATTCAATAAAATATTTGCTCAGAACCCCCCATTAACACCCGACCAAGTAAGATCCATGAATGATTCAATAGCATTTATAAAAAATGCAAATTGGTCATATGAGAAGGAGTGGAGACTAGTCTGCCCGTTTCCTTCATATGATTGGATCAAAATAAACGATAACCATTTTTGCTTAGGAAAGATAAAACCGATTTCGATATACTTTGGTGAATTCATGTCTGATTTCAACAAAGCTACACTTATGCTCATTGCAAAGAACTGCGGGTTAAAAATAAACCAGATGGTTTCTGATCATAAGCGAATGACCAGACAACTATCATATAAATCAGTGTCCAATCAGGAAATTGAATTGTTTTTATCAAAACTATAGTTGAAACAATTATGAAAAAGCAGTTTCATTACAAATCAATGTGAAAAACTACAAGTACAAACAGGAGGGGCTTACTGCACCGAAAATTATCCCTTGTCAGTTTTTCGCTTCTTTTTATTAGGGCTTAGTTCATGCTCGTTTTTTCCCAAATAAAAAACGAATGGACTTCTAAGCCGTCGGTCAAAGGTTCGAATCCTATTCAGGACGCCAAATTGAAATTTTGAAGTGCTGTCATTGAAAAATGGTGGAATTTTTTTATAATGTCTTATTTTTAGTTATAAAAATTGAAGTTCAATGATATAATTAACCTAAATTAGGCTTTTGGAGAAAATAAGAACGAGCCAAATCTTATTTGTTGACACTTGAATTCATTGGATTCCTTCCGGTTTTCACTACCGGGGATACCGGGATCCATTTTTGGAAAATAAACGGAAACAAACGCCGGATCGAATTCTCCAACGGCGGGACGCACCTGAATGAAAGAAGTATCCAGCCGGGTTCTTCTTTTTTTATCGGAAAATCAGCGTTGGTTACCACGGAACAACTCTTAAAAACCACTCTTTTCCTGAAAAACTTTCATGGAAGTTCAAATGGACAAGCCCCCTTTCCTATGATAGAATACAATTATCAAAGATGAATCGCGGTGATGAGGGATGGTTGTTTTTTGCATTGATTTAAAAAGCTTTTATGCATCCGTCGAATGCTCGCTTCGAGGATTGGACCCTTTTTTGGTTGACCTGGTGGTCGCAGACAAGGAACGGGGAAGTGGATCGATCGTCCTGGCGGTCACCCCGCATTTGAAAAAGATGGGTGTTCAGTCCCGCTGCCGGATCTTTGATCTTCCCAAAAACGTAGACATCATCTATGCGAAACCGCGGATGAAGCGCTACATTGAATTCTCTTGTCTCATCTATGACATTTATTTGAAATACGTATCCGAAGAAGACGTTCATGTCTACAGCGTCGACGAAGCCTTTCTCGATCTGACCACTTATCTAAAATATTACCAGGTATCCGCCGAGGAGATCGCCGGCCGAATCATCAAAGACATCTTTCTGAAAACCAAAATAACCGCCAGTTGCGGCATCGGGGACAACATGTTTTTGGCCAAAGTCGCTTTGGACTGCCTGGCGAAGAAAAGCCCGACGAACATTGCCTATCTGAATCCCGAGCTTTTTAAAGAAAAGCTTTGGGACCTGCGGCCGATTTCCGAGATTTGGGGGATCGGATTTCGGACCGAAAAACGCTTGGCGAAGATGGGAATATACTGCCTGCGCGATCTGGCCAATCATCCGGTCGAAAAATTGGAAAAACAATTCGGGATCGTCGGCAGCGAACTTCATGATCACGCCATGGGAATTGAAAGAACAACGGTCGCGGAAGCCCGCAATTACCTCCCCGAAAGCACGTCTTTCGGACACGGGCAATCGCTTTACGAAGATTACAACCAAGAAGAACTGAAGATCGTTCTGACGGAGATGGTTGACGAACTGGTCACCGAGCTGATCACCAAAAAGCGCTGCTGCCAACTGATCGGTTTGGGGATCGGTTATTCCAAAGCGGCCGGAGGCGGGTTTTTCCGTCAGCTGACTTTTGATTGCAAAACCAACAGCCGGAAGAAGATTCTGGACGGATTTTTAAGTCTTTATGAAAACAATGTGGCAGATCAGCCGATCCGCAGCGTTGCCGTACGGGTGGGCCGACTGTCCAACGAGGATTTCACGCAAGGAGACATTTTCACCGACGCCGAAGGATCCAAAAAAGAACACGACTTATTTCAGGCCATCGGGGAGATCAAAAACCGCTACGGAAAAGATGCGGTCACGATGGCGGCGAGCAAATCCCAAAAAGGGACGCTCATCAAAAGAAGCAAACTGATCGGAGGACACAATGCGGAATGAGGACAACAAGGGAAGAAAAGGAAAATGGCAACCGTTTGACGGGCTTGAGGGCTACAAGAACTCCATTCGAAGCGTTGTAACCGAACGCGAGAAAATACCCAAGCCGGTTCTTCTTCCCGACGAATTGGAAATTCTAAATGAAAAACTGAAGGCGGCCATCAGCCAAAACGCCGAGGTGACGGTTTCCTATTACCAGGGCGGATCCATCCGGGCGGTCTTCGGAAAGATCACCAAAGTCGAGGCGGTGAACAAAGAGATCACCGTCGGTTCCGAAAAAATCAAAATTGCCATGATTACCAAGATCAGCGACGAAAGCTTGTAAGTTGCGGTTTTCTTTGGGCCTGATCTAATGTAATGGTAAAGACTAACTTTTCCAAGAGACACAAATGAAAAAGGATTTATCGACATATTAAAAAATCGGCGCAGCCGATATGCGCTGACCAAAGAATCGACGATCAGCGACGACGAGACCGTTAGCCTCGTTAAAGAAACGCTCTTGCACACGCCGTCGGCTTTCAATTCCCAATCCGGGCGGGCCGTGGTTTTGTTCGGGGAAGAACATGACGCGCTTTGGGACATCGTTACCGAAGAACTTCGCAAACTAGTTCCCGCGGATCGCTTCGGTCCGACTACGGACAAAATGAAAATGTTTCGGACTTCCCCATGGGACCATCCTGTTCTTTGAAGATCAGGACGTCATCAAAGATTTGCCGACCCGGTTTCCGAAGTATGAAGACGTTTTTCCGGTGTGGTCTTATAAGGAGCCGGGATACTGAATTTCACGGTTTGGACGGCTTTGGCCGAAAAAGGCTTCGGCGCTTCCCTACAACATTACAATCCGATCATCGATGAAGCGGTTGCCAAACATTTCAATTTGTTGCCAAGCGGGAAACTGATCGCCCAGATGCCATTCGGAGTTCCGGCCGCAAATCCGGAAGCCAAAACCTTTCTTCCCGTTGAATCGCGGGTCAAGGTCTTTGGGAAATGATTTCAGAGCTTTGACAAAGTCAACGCTCATTTTTTCTTGCAATAAAATGGGACAA
>DIVO01000070.1 GCA_002428285.1 Patescibacteria group bacterium UBA6130
CCAAAGTATTATCGTTATCATATATGAAGGCTTCTACTTCAGATTCATTCAAAGTAGAACCAGTATCAGTCAGGTCTACCCAAGAAGATCCATCATACATATATATATTATTATCTGTAGGATTGTAATACAAAGCTCCTTCTCCAATGGCAGTAGGAGCAGATATAAACCTACCAGTTTGTATCTGACCTCCAGCAGTTAGATTTCCTGAAGCAGTAGCGTTACCGGAAACATCTAATGCTTGAGTGGGAGAGGCGTTATTTATTCCCAGTCTGCCTTCTAATCCATCAGCAATTTGAAATACCAGTTTTTCGGAAGGTGTTTCTCCGGCTTGGAATTCCAGCATATTGTAGCCGGTTGCATTTGAGGCTACTTCACCATAATAGAGTGAACCACTAGTGAGGCTGGCGTTGGTGGCGTTGACAAATCCTCCGTATCCGGTATCAGGAGCTGTACCCTCAAATATCATATCCACAACCCCCGCACCATCAGGGTTAAGGGTAATGCTGGCATCTGAGGTGTCGGCTGCTTGCAGAGTTATTCCGCCCTCGCCAACATCAGTGCCGGAGGACGTGAGGGATAATATCTCACCTGTTAGAGTAAATGTTCCGCTTGAAGAAACGATATCCGGGTTGCTTGCACCAATTAACAAGTCACCACTTGAATCTATAATAGGAATAGTTGAAGCTGTGGCTGGAGATGCCGGAGGAAAGCCTTGGAGGGTTTCGGAATTTAAAGCGTAAGCTGAGGAGGCGATAGGCTGGCGGTTGTCTAACACTTCTGTGTTCACCTGGACTTCAAGCCAGACACCGTTATTTGATGTAAATATATCTTCACTAATTACTGGTCCGCAAGCATTCGATCCTGTAGTGGCTCCAAGACGGGTTGAAAAAATTCCATCTTGGTCTGGGGTAATAGCGCAGGTGCTCGATGTCCATACCGGAGTGCCATCTGTTTCTACGGTATACAATCTAAAGATAAAATCAGTAGCGGTAATAATAGGGTTGTCTGAGTCATCAGTCAATCTTCCCTGAAAAGATAAAATTCTAGGAGGAGAAGTTAGGGAAGAGGGATAGGCCAGGGGAGAATTGGCGTTACTAAAAAACTGGCGATAGACGGCAATGCCCATGGCTGTTCCCAAAAGGGTCAAAAGCAAAAGAGGCAGGTACCACGTGAAAAAATTTGGATACATTTTTTCTTTAATTAAAAGCAAATTCTTTGAGAGTCTTGTTGTGGGAGAAGATGCTTTTTTAATTGTGGTTTTGTTAATGCCATAGGTGTCTTGGGCGAAAGCAATAAATTTTGTCATAGCCGCCTGCTTTCTTTTTATAGAGCTTTCATTGGTGCCTTTTGCTCTTAAGTATTGAAAGTATTGCTTGATTAATGATGGTTTTAAAATTCCTGTGAGTTTCATTTATGAGCTTACAATTATCAGATTGTATATATAACTGCTAGCAGTTGGGGTTTTATTCCGATATTTATTAGGCTTAGCTAATGTAGAAAAGATAATTTTACGGTTAATCATTTGGTTGATTATTTTTATCTTGGTCAAGCTGGAGACTTGCCCACAACAAGTATTGTTTTATATCTGAGGTGTAGTTTTTGATTGTGCTTTTGCTGGCTCTTTTCTTTTTTAAATAAAGTCCAAATTTTGAGATGTAATCGTGCACTTGTTTTTCTATCGGACTTGGAGTTGGGGTAGTTTTAATATATACAGAGAGGTCTTGGGAAAGGTATTTGGCATCAAGCGTAAATTGGCAGAACATCTTTAGCCCTGACAACCTTCTATTAATGGTTGATTTAGCGAGCTTTTGCGACAAAAGATAATTTTGATATTCGGTAATATCAGAGGGCTTAAGAGAGGCGATTATATCGCCTAAAGGGGTAGGAGATGCCTGTGATTTTAGGCTTAACCACCTCATAAAGACCCGAAAGTCAGATAAGTAGTTTTTAATACTTATAGGATTTAATTCAGACTTTTTATCTAAATATTCTTTATATTTTTGAGGCAGGTCCATAAATATATGTTTTGTTAAATGTTTGTAAGTTTAGAACGATCATGAGCATTTATAAAATATCTTAGATTTGTCAAATCTAGGTTTAAATTATACGAATTATATTAATAATATACGCATTAATTAAACGTATACTATAATAAAAAGCTTGTCAACAAGTATAAATGACAGGCTATGATCTATTTAGAATGGGTCAAAATTTATATAAAAAACACAGTATTTGGTCTTTCATTTTTAATTCACGGGTATATTTTCACATATTTACAATATATATAAATATATCAATAAACTATTAATAGTATGATAATATCCAATATAGACCTGATTAATATGCGGAGATAATAATATGCTATTAATTAGTTATTAAACGAGTGAAAACCCTAGTGAAAGTGTATTGTTTGTTACATATATTAATTTGGTCTTTTTCTAAAAGCTATAAATATACCTACTTTTTACCGATATCTTACAAGGATATGTTATGTTTCTAATATATAATTATAGGCTTATACCTAAGCTTTATATAACTATAGATGACAGACTGGGCTTTTAACTGCTAAATATATTTATCGTTGATATTTTCAGAAGAATACGAGTTTATATATTTTTTTAATTTTTGTATTCTCATGAAAATCTTTGTGCTTAGGCTTGATGTAGCTTTGTAAAATTCTCGATTGCCCTATAATATGTTTGTATTCTTTTCTAAGTTGAATTTTCTAGTTATATTTGCCAATATCTTTGTATGAGAAAAATTCTTATTGATCTTTTTTTGCTCTTTGCCTTAACCCTGTTGTCATGGTTTCTTGCAAATGAGCCTCTGAATTATTATTTACCACAGATAATCGCCTTGGTCGTAATTCTATATATATTTTATCTTAATTTTAGTAAGCGTAAAGATTCAGGAAGTAAATTAGGGAGGATAGAAGGGTATTTATTTGCTTTTATAATATTGTTGCTTGTTTTTGCTACTGGTTCCGCGCAGTCGCCTGTTTTTTTCTTGGTTTACTTTATGATTTTTGGCATCTCATTTATTATTGAGCCATATCTTAGTTTGCTGTTTAGTTTGCTTCTGAGCATATTTTTACTTTCAAGTGTTACTGTTTTTGAAGCCCAGACAGTTCTTAATTCTCTTTCTATTATATTTATCTCTCCCTTAAGCACATTTTTTGGCAAGCTTTACTTAAATAGCCTTGCTGATAAAAAGAGGGTTGGACTTTACAAAGATATGTGGCAAGAAAATCAAAAGCATTTGGAAGTCGAAGAAACCGATGTATTGCTTTGGCTGACCACCAGATTGAGTCCTGGGCTAATTGAAATTATTGATAGGGCTTCTATGACTCTTTCTAGATTAGATAAGCTCACTGAAACCCAGAGGAAGGATGTTAAAAAGATACGCAAAGTAGCTCTTGGTCTGCTAAGAGATAAAGAAAAGCTCCAAAAAAAGGTAGATTTAGAAACTGATGAGTAAAAAATAGCACATGAAAAGAATAATTGCTAGCATTTTCCTTTTTATTCTGTTAACCAAGCCTGTGGCTGTTTGGGCAGTAAATATGTATTCCGAGCACTACACCATTCAATGGGGGAATATGAATATAGGTAGTGGTAATTTGCAGGGGGAGGACGATCCTTATGGTCTTGGAGTTACAATGGGTGAACTTACTCCAGGTTATTTTTCCAAAAATGGTTATGTTGTCAGGTCAGGATTTCAATATATCCATTCAATAATACCTTTCTCTTTTACAATCACCGATTTAGAACTAGAGCTTGGAAATCTTTACCCCGAAACACCCTCAACAGCCTTTACTGACTTAAAAGTAAGCGCTGGAGGAGCAAATGGATATCAGGTTTTAGTTTATCAGGACCATGACCTAAGATCGTTTTTTTATCCCTCAGTTGAAGATATTCCTAAAACTGTTTGCGATAATAGCGATTGTGACAAGGATACGGCAGGAGTTTGGGATCAAGATACAACACATGGTTTTGGTATTAACATGAGTGGAGACGATGTCCCAGTGGGTTTTGCAGGAGATACATATTATAGAGCTTTGGCTGATAAAGAGGAGGGAGAAGGACCGGTTGAATTAATGTCCAGTGAGAACGTAACTAGGCTTTCTGAGGCTAGGGCGACCTTTAAAGTAAATGTATCATCATTGCAGGCCGCAGGAGATTATGAGAACAGTATTATGTTTATCGCCATTCCCGGATATTAAAAAATGAAAAAGCTGATTTTCCTAATACTATTAATGACGTTGTTTTCGCGTCTATTTTTAACAGAGGCATATGCTCAGCAGTTAAGTTTGGAGATAACACCTTCGCTTATTGAAATTATAGCTAAGCCCGGCAAATCGATTACCCAGGCTTTTGAAATAAGCAATAAGTCTGACCGTGATTTATATCTAACTGCCAATATTTATCCTTTTTCGGCACAGGGAAATGAGGGCAGGGTAAATTTAGATTTAAACAGCCAAGAATGTTGGCAGATGCCTTGCGGTGAGGTATTCTCCTTGGAAAATTCAGGTATAGAACTAAACGAAACCTTTTTGATTAAAAGCGGCGAGAATCAACAGCTAGTTTTAAGAGTGAACATGCCAGAGATAATTATGGACGATGGCTATTTTACTTTTCTGGTTAGTCAGTCCTCGGAGGGAGACTTTCTAAATACAAGCGGAATTGTGGGAATGGGCGCCATTGGAACAAATATTTTAGCTACCATATCAGAAGATGGCGTAAATAGATCAAAAATGAGAATAGATGAGTTTTCAACCGACAAAGTGGTGGTCGATATTTTTAATCAACTTTTATTCAAAGGGGTAGTTTCCAATCAGGGAAGCAGTTTTGGAAAGATCGATGGCGAAATACACATTAATAATATTTTAAGCAAAAATAAGGTAATACTATATTTAAGGCAAGACAATGTTTTAACAAATGGCAGGAAACAAATTGCCTGTCGGACGGACACTGAGGAAATAGAAACCAAAGATTGTTCTTTTTCCTCTGTATTACCAGGAATATTTTCAGCCAAACTATTTTTAAACGGAGAGGAAGAAGAATCAGAGATGACAAGATTTGTTGTTTTTCCGGTCAAAATATTTATAGCTTTTTTAGTGGGAGGTTTTTTTGCTTATTTTCTAAGAAAAAAGAGAAATTTAAACAAGCTGGTGGCTTGACAATTGCTTTTGCTTTTGCTCTAATTTGTAAATGGATAATGATATGACTTCTGATGGAGTACTAAAGATGGTTAACAAGCCGGATGATATTGAAAAACCTTTGGCTGAAAAACCGGGACAGCAATCAACAACCTCTGTCTTAAACAAGGTTGACAGAAATAAACTTATCCCTATCGCTGGTGCTATTTTAGCCTTGGTTGTTTTGTTCGGTCTGGCTAACTATGTGGTTCCCAGTCTTCTCGTTTATGTAACCAAGGCTAGCAGAGTAGGAAAATTCTCAGCGGCCAACTCTTATCTTTTTGCCTCACCCTTGATTGCCAGGGCGGACAATGAGCAAAAAGTTCAGATAAATGTTTTTCTGCTTGACAAAGAGGGTCATGGGGTTTCCGGTCAGAATGTTGTTTTAGATATAACGCCAAAGGTGGTCTCTTCCGGACTTCCTGAAATTTTTGAAATCAGACCTGTATCAGATAGTAATGGTCAGGCGATATTCGAGCTTACTTCCTTAAGTTCCGGAAATTTTGAAATTACTGCCAATGTTGGCGGCGTTATGATTTCTCAAATGGTTGTGGTAACTTTCCGCTAAAAAAGTAGAAACCATGCGTATTTTGCCACTTGACAAGTGATTTATAATTTGCGAAAAATATTAAGAATTCAGTTTTAAAAATTGGCTTTACTCTTTATAAAGAAGAAAATATGTTTACAAAATTCTATCGGTCCAACATCAAAAAGATAATTGCTTGTTTGGGCTTGGTTGGTTTACTTTCCCAATTTGGCGTAATCTTTCCCTCAAGGCTGGAGTCAGCTAATTTAACAACGATTAAAGACACTCTTGAGTCGTCCAGGCTTTCTTTTCATGCTGCCAATGATGCTGGAACTGCAGGAACTGTCGTTAAGGTAAAAACTGCTCTTGGCTGCGGAGGAGCTGATTGTCCTAATCAAGACACCATCAATATTTTTTCGGGAGATGTTATAGAATATTTTTCCACAGGTAATACCAGGACTGTAGAAACAATTATCGATAGCACAACTTTTACGGTGAGCGCTGTTTTGGATGCGAATGATGATGACGAGGATGATCAGTTTATGGTCAGAAGAACCTCTCAGCATGTGGTTACTTTTAAGCCATCTTCGGTTATTGCAGATGGTTTTATTAGGGTTAAAGTTAAAGCCGGAGCTTCTAATAATGCTGATGATGATCCTGATAGAGACGGTTTTGATTTTTATGACATTGATCAGACAGGGGTAGATCAATCAGACGATGTGGCTTGCTCGGGTGGAGCTATAGCTTTCACTTGGACCACAGCCACACCCTCAGCAGGACACGCTAATTGCCCTGCCGGCTATCATTGTTTTGAGTGTCGCTATTCAGGATCGACAGCCACTGCTACTGAGTACACAATGACCATCGGGGGCACTTCTCCTACTGCGGAGTTAGTTAATCCGACAAATGCTTTAACTCACACTGAAGGGACAGCCGACACTTATCAGTACACGGTTGAACATCTTGATAGTAGTTATACTATTATCGACAACTCTTCTGGTAAGGTTGCTTTAATTGAATCAGTTAGAGTTACGGCGACAGTTGATCCTACTATTACCTTTTCTATTGCTGGAGTAGATGCTTCTACCATTGTAAGTGGTGATATTTGTGGAATAAACACTAATTTTTCCACTGATACTCATAATGATGACACCACAGCATTTACCGTTCCTTTCGGTTCATTGGTATTAGGAGAGTTTAATGACGCTGCTCAAGAGATCTCTTGTATTACCAATGCTGCTGGGGGGTATGTGATTACAGTAGGGGAAAATGATCAGCTTACCATGGTTGGAGATGTTATAACATTGGCAGACACTGACTGTGATGTTGGGGATTGTACCAATGCCACCAGCACAGCTGGTGATTGGGCAACAGAAAATAGCGCTTCGGGTTTTGGTTTTACTATGGAAAATATCGATGCCGATGAGGTTGCTCTTGAGTACAGTTCAACAACCTGTACTTCAGGCGGAGGCTATATCGGCAGTATGACTTGTGATTGTGATGGAGTATATTGCGCAATTCCTTTTCCCTCTGATGGAGCTTCAGAAACACCAGTATCTATCATGAGAAATACCTCTACTCCAAGCACAACAGAAAATGCTTATGTTTGTTACCGAATAGCCATCGGCACAACTCAACAGCCTGGAGATTATGCCAATTATGTTACTTATAGAGCAACGGCAACTTTTTAATCTTTTAAAATATACTATACTTAAAAAATGAAAAAAAACCTGTCCATAATTCTTTTGCTTACAGCTTTCTTGGCGGTTGGCAGGGTTTCGTTGGCTCAGTCTTTGACTAGCATTACCGCTGTTCCTCATAGACAAGAGATTAAGGTTGATCCAGGAGAGGTTAGTTCTGGACATATCTTGAAAGCCGTTAACAATGGCAGTAGTGAGCTTTCTGTTCAGGTTAAAATACAGGATTTTATTGTAGTTGATAATGAAGGTACTCCGGCGCCTGTTGAAGCAGATGAGTCTGGCAGATGGGCGGCTTCCAGTTGGATTCAGGTTTCTCCCTCACAATTCACCTTAAAGCCAGGTGAGGAGAAACAGCTTGATATGGTGATAATTACTTCTGAAGATGCTCTTCCTGGCGGACACTATGCTGTGGTTTTTTATGAGCCGATGGGCAATTTCGGAGTTGATGGAAGCGGTGCGGCGGTTGCTCCCAATGTGGGAACATTGCTTTATATCACGGTCAATGGAGCAATTAATGAAAACGCCACAGTGAGAAGGATGGATATTGCTTCCTTTTCCGAGTACGGACCGGTTAAAATTGATACAGAAATTGCTAACATGTCAGATGTTCATATTAATCCGGTAGGAGAGATTAAAATCTATAATATGTTGGGAGGATTAGACCAAACTTTGAAACTTGAAAGCTTGAATATTTTTCCGGGAACTTCCAGAGAGTTTGAAAATTCTTGGAATAAGATCTGGGGTTTTGGGAAATATAAAGCTATGCTGGAAGCAGGGTATGGTTCTCAGGGTAATACCCTTCAAGCAGTTGTTTATTTCTGGGTTTTACCTTGGAAAATAATCGCCTTCACAGTTTTAACAATCGTAATCGTCATTATGCTTATCATCTTAATTAAAAAGAATAATCGCATACCTCCGGCTCAGGTTCCGCCAGTAAAAAATGATCTTTTGAGTGAAGACTAAAAGTAATTTAAGTTTTCTCGATAACGCAAAACTCAAGCCTGTATTATTTTTTCTCATTCTTATTGCCGGTTTAGGCTTTCTCATTCTCAAACAATTGCCTGATAATAATCTTCACTTGGTTTTTTGTGATGTCGGTCAGGGTGATGCGATATTAGTTGCTTATGGCAGCAGACAGATTTTGATTGATGGCGGTCCCGATGAAAGTGTTTTGTACTGTTTGTCAGACAACATGCCTTTTTGGGATAGAAAAATAGATCTGGTAGTTTTAACCCACCCGGAAATAGACCATTTTGGAGGACTATTAAATGTTTTACCAAGATATGAAGTTGGCAAAATACTTATAAATAAATATCTTTCACAAGGAGAAAAAATAGAAGAACTGGTCGGTCTTATAAATGATAAAAAAATTTACACTTTAAATCCTCAAGAAACTAGTCAAATTCGCATGGGTTTGTTATCTTTTGATATTGTTAGGTTGAAGAATAATTCGTCTTTAACAAATAATAAAATAGATGATTTTAGGTGTCTGGAGAGTGAAGATTGTTATTTTCAAACAGTGCTGGGAGATTGGAATGCCAATGAAATATCAATCGCTCTTTCTTTAAAATATGATAATTTTGGGGCAATTTTAACAGGAGATTCAATGGGTGAAACTCTAGAATATTTAGAAAATCAATCTGCTCTTAGAGGTCATCAGGTGATAAAACTTGCCCATCATGGCTCTAGACATGATAACCCCTTATCGTTTTACCAAAAGCTTGCTCCTGACATTGTGGTGGCTTCTGTGGGCAAAAATTCTTATGGACACCCTGATGAAGGATTATTGGACAGTTTAGGGAAGATGGGAATAAGAAGTTTGAGGACCGATAGAGACGGAGAGGTGGAAATTATTGCAGATGGGAAAAATTATTGGATAGAAACAACAGGGCGGTGAAACTTATTGAGCCATTGAAAGGCAAAGTGGTTTTTTATAAGCAGAACCCATTACCATCTTTTTAAAGAATAATTATTTGGATTTTTTCTTGGGCTTGTATTTAATAACAACAGAAATGTTTGAGTTGGGAATTATTATAGTGGAACCATCGGATCCTCTTAAAAGCACGGTTCTTAGGGTAATTTTAGTGACAGATCCTTCCTGATTAGCGATTTTAACATTGTCGCCGATATTAAACTGATTTTCCCACAAGATAAAAAATCCGGAAACCACGTCTGAAACAAATGATCTAAGCCCTAAGCCTATGGCTAAACCGGCAACTCCGACTCCGGCTAGAAGCGGGGCGATATCTACTCCCAATAAAGGTAAGGTCATAAGTATGGCAATTAGGCTAATGGCAACTTGGCTGGTGGTAACAATCAGTCCTCGAATAGTATTTAGTCTTTGTTGTTGTCTGGCTTTGGAGATCGGCATGCAGGTAATGGTCTTTCTTACCCTTTTGGAGAGGTATTTTACCAATTTATTGGCTAGAAATGATGTCAACAAGATAAAGAGTATTCTAAGTATTTTTCCGCTGTTGTTGGTAATGGTGCTGATTATGTTTTCGCTCATGGGTGAATTTTATCATTTTTGGTTTGTTTGATCCAAATCGTTTTTCGCAAAAAGTATAAAAGCAGAAGTAAATAGCCCAGTATCAGCCAAACATTAATTTTTATTTCCATAGAGGCGAAGGGAAAGGCAGAAAAATAATCAATCACTTTTAAGAATATATGCAATAGAGGGAAAGACAGATAGATTAGCAGGATAGAAAGAGGTTTGATGAAGGATACAGCTAGAGAAATCAATCCAATTTGGGTTATGAAAGGCACAAAAGGCAAAAGAAGAATGTTTATTATTGGAGACAGGGGTGAGATCCTACTGAAATGCCAGGCAATAATAGGTAAAACTACGAGTTGTGATCCCAATGATTCGGCTAACACTGAATTCAAGATGGGAAGTTTAATTTTTTGGGCAATCAGGGAAGAAAACAATAAAATACCTGTTATGGCTCCAAAACTCAGCTGGAAACTTATATTTTCTAGTAAGGAAGGGTCCCAGATAACCATCATGATAAATACCGCTGTTAAGGCTCGGGATGTGCTAAACTTTTTACCTAAAAACTGAGCGAGATAAACCAGGGAAACAATCAAGGCAGCGCGGATAATGGGTGGTTGGGCTCCTGAAATAAAAGCGTAGGTCCAGATTAATATCCAACCGGCTATTAGGGCTGGTTTTCTACCAATCCACCAGGATAAGAAATTAACAGGATGCTGGCTTATTACGGTCAGGTTATAGCCACTGGCAACTACAACGTGGAGCATACCCGTGTCTTGAAGCTTTTGATAAAGTCCCTTTTCAAGTTTTGACTTTGAACCTAAAACAATACCAGATAATAGTGACGCCTGAGGTTCAGGCAGGTTGCTTTTAAACACAAGGCTTAATCTATCTCTGGCTTTGAGGGCAAGAGATTCTATTTTTAATTTAGTTTTTAGGGCTAAGGAAGGATTTGATAGGGGAACTATTTTGATTGAGGTTAAGATAAGACGACCGTGTTCGTCAAGATTTTTTGTGCCTTGAATAAGATAACAATTTTGAGTTGGATATGACGATGGGAGGTTAATCACTACATTCTTATAAGTAAAAGATCTTTCTATTGGACAGTAATTAAAGGACAGGTGAGATCTTCTTTTAAAGGATAAGTAGCCGGACATTCTTAGGGAAATAATAGTGATAATTACGATAGAAATAACAATAATTTTAAGCCTAGAATAATTATGGGGTATAGTCATTATTGGGTTATAGGATATTATTGTTTATAAGTGGATAACAGGTTTTATCTTGGTTGTTATTCACCAGAGGGAGATGTTGTTTTTAATGTTGTCGAATAGCTTATCTCCGATGCCTGAAACCTCCATAAGGTCCTCCAATGACTGAAATGGTCCTTTTTCTTCTCTGTAGCTGATTATTTTATTTGCCAGTGATGGTCCTATTCCCGGGAGAGTTTCCAATTGGGAAGCGGAGGCAGTATTAATGTTCACTTTTTCTTTATTTTCATTAGCTTGAGCTAAGATGTTTTTCTCTTGACCCATAAAGGGAATGTATATTTTACTGCCGTCATCCACAACCTGAGCCAGGTTGAGATTTTTAGATACCCAATCCTTGTCTGCTTTAGAGTTAAACCCTCCCGCAGAAATTAAAGCGTCCTTTATTCGACTATGTGATGCCAGTGAATAAACTCCAGGTTTTTCCACGGCTCCGGAAACATCAACCACGATATTTTTTTCACTGTTTTCGAGAGGAATAATTTCCACCTCAGGCTCGTTTTGAGATGAAAAAATTTTGAAAGCTCCGAAAAAAAAGAGAGAAAGACCAACAAAAAGAAGAAGTTTATCAAGATTGTTGTAGATCAATTCCAAAACTTTTTTCTTTCCCTGACTTCCCATTTTTTGATTTTAAAAGTTTTTTAAGAATAAAAGCAAGAATAAATAATTGTATAGAAAACAAAAAGGTAAATGAGAAAAGCATGCTGATAAAAGTGTTTACAAATGATTTAAAAGCATAAAGAATATTGATTAACAGCCATTTCCACCAGGGATTAGATTGGAAATCAAGAGTGTGACTTTT
>DIVO01000026.1 GCA_002428285.1 Patescibacteria group bacterium UBA6130
CCAGCCGTAAGGGTAAAGCATTCTCACCCGATTTCGCGAAATCAGGTGAGAATGCTTTACCCATACGGCTGGGGAGTCAACCTGGCTCGATCCCGGCTATCGTTCAGAACTTCAAGTCCATCAGCTCGCCAATGATCAACAAACTATTGGAAACATCATTGTCTACAATCTGGCACCGCAACTACTGCGAGCAAAGCTTATGGGATATAGAGGATTATGATCTTATCGTCGAATACATCTAACAAAATCTCCAATAATTGGAAACTGAAAGGATTTAATGTTAATCTATTCATATATGTGCCTGGTTGGGGGGTGTGATTCAATAACTCTAAACGGATTATTTTTCCATTCGGCCAAGTTCAATCAGAGTAAATATGTATTATTTAATTGTTGTTAGGAGTGTAAATATTAAAGTAATATAATCCTTGTATAAGAATGTGTCTATTTGTCTTATAATAATTATGTTAGGGGGAAGTTCCCCATTGAAGAAATCAAAAGACGTACCTTTATGATTGTAATTTTTACTTGATGTATAAGAAGGAAATTATGACCGATGATGAAATTAAGGCAATTTTGAGAGATAAAAGTCTATTAGAAAAATTTTTACCTAATGAACTGTCTTTAAATCATGTTGTAGCTGAAGGTGGACAAGGAATTGTTTATAGGGGGGTAGCTAATGGGCAAGAAGCAGCATTAAAATTTTATTTTCCTGGACAAGTGGAAAAACGAGTTGATAGAGAAGTTGAAGCATTAAGAAATATAGATCATCCCAATATCGTTAAATTATTATGGGATGGCGAATTAAATTTTAATAAACAACAAGTAAAAATAGCTGCGTGCGAATTTATAAATGGTGAAGAACTCAGTAATATTATTTACAATAATCCCTTTACTGATGACAAATTAACTTTACTTGCTTTTGATATTACCTTAGCAATTCAGCAATTGTGGAATTTTAAAATCGTCCATCGAGATTTAAAACCAGCAAATATCTTTATCAGAAATAACGGAAGAGCTTGCGTTATCGATTTGGGTTATGCAAGATACGTTGATAAATCAGCTCAAACCGCATTAGGTCAATCATTTGGCACGCCAGGTTATTTATCTCCAGAACAACAAAGATGTGTCCGACAATTAACATATAAGTCAGATTTATATACACTTGGAATAATAATTGTAGAGGCTTTTTTAGGTTTTCACCCAACTAAGCGAGACCAAAGCAAATTATTTGCATTAGAACTTTTCAAAAAATTACCCTCTTCTTTAGAAAAATGGACTCACAGTAATTTGTTAAAGTCTCTGTTTTACCCAATCCATATTCGGAGACCAACATTGGATGAAATTCTCAATGAACTTGCTTATATTGATTATTGAAAGGACAAATTATGAGTTTTTATATCACTTGCGGGTATCACACAAAAATTGATACAGATCAAAAACCTGATGGCGCAATTCTTCTTTCTTCCAAATTCATGAAGGAACAATTAACTAAACGTTTAGATGATAATAAAAAAGTTTTGAAACGGTATCCACATCTCAGATCCCGCCTTTTTGATCCTCAGATATATGCATTAGATTTAATTCCTTCAAATAATTTTCAACCTTGTGAAAAATTAGCATCTTATGATTGGCTAAATGATTTATTACCGAATAAACAAGATTTTCCTAATTCACATGATTTTTTAAGGGAGTTTTCAAGAGCTTGGTTATCTTTACCCCTTAATAATCTAGATTTTATTTCCTTATTAGTTGATCAAATAATCAATTTCCAAATTGAAATTGGTTGTGCAGCAATTATTTTGCCAGGCCCATTGACAAAAAACTCAAATACAGATTTCCAACAAGAAATGGTCTGGATAACAAAAGGTTTAGAATCGATACGTTCTAAAAATATTGATCTACCGACTTATGCAACTTTGGCAATAAGTGATTTAGCATTAACAAATGAAAAACCTCAAGAAAACGAATTTCTTCTATTGGTTTTAGATTTAATAAGCACTTCTGGTGTAAATGGTGTTTATTTAATTATTGAACAAAATAGTGAACAAGCAAATGATAGGTATTTAAAAAACCCCAACACGTTGAATGCCGCATTATTTTTGGTAAATAATTTTAGTTTTGTTAATAACTTTGAAGTAATTGTGAATTTTTTCGGACCTTTCGGTATCTTTTTAAAAGGCATTGGAGCAAACATTTGGTCCACCAATTGGAACAAAAGCCTTGTAAGATTTAGGCTTAATGATCAGGAGGGTTTCGCTGCTTATCCTCGTTATTGGAGTTCCGTCTCATTATTTGATATCCACTTGGAAAATGATTTCGATTTAATAAATGCTAATAAAAAATTACACCTTGTTAGAGATATTACTGAATTCTCTAGCGGCTTGTTCATTTCAGCAAGTCAAGGAAATCCTGTATCTCAAATACCAGATTGGAATTATTCTCAAAATAACACAAGTTATGCAAAAGGTCACTACCAAGCATCAATGATGAAAATGAATAACTATATCAATTCCATTGATAGACTGATTCTTCCTCAAAAATTAGTTGATTGGGTAACATCAGCCTCAGTTGCAGTTAGTGATATTTCAAAAATTCTTAATAATTCGGATAAATTGCAAGTTTCTCATGTTTATGCATGGGAGGCGGCTGTAAAAGCATTCATTGAAAACCAATAACTATTTCTATTTGGTATTAAAGCTGATGTAATTAAATATTCGTTTTCAAAATTTAGATTTTTATTGATTCCAGGAGAAATCAAAAGTTTAAACCTATTTTGAGTGATTTCACATAGTCCTATTTGATTTTCTATAAACAAATTGTAGCTTGACTTTCTTTTGGGTAATCCATCTGGGTCCATAGCAACAATTACTTTATCAGCAAATTTTTTATATCGTATACCTTGAATTAATGCTTCCCGCCAACGAGAAAGCTTTGCTTCAAAAGCTACTACTTCAACTTTCATTTCGGAATAATCAGGTCCTAAAAAATAATAACCTTTTGACTCTTGTATTATTTCGGTCCTCAATAAATCATGAATTATTGGCTCAATTCTCTTCGAAGAACTCGAATAAAGTTTAGCTATTTCATCAAGATTTAATTTTTCAGAGTTCCGTAACAACCACAATAAAAAGGAAAACTTAGCAGACCACTTTGACGGCCATTGCTTAATATTTGGACGTTTGTCAAATCTTATTGTTACTAAATCAGGAACACACTCACTTACAGGTACTTCTCTTCTGAGGAAACTATCCTTATTTTTTTTAATTTCGTATTCTAAAACCAGATATTGAAGGTCATCTTGTAAATTTTTTTCTAACTGATAAAACATAAGATTTTCCTTGTTCTATTGATTTATGTATATAATTTTATAGTAGTATAAAATATTATAAAATAAAAGAAAAAAAAGAAAGTTATTAATGTAACTTAAAAAGAATCAAAGGGTACTTTTTGATATTCCAGTATAAATTTTTTCATTATTGACTTAACCTAATCAAACATTTTTCAGAAAACATTCCTATAAAAATCAATCCACGCCTGCCTATCCGAAGTAAACTATAATAATCCAGATGGTAACGACCACTAAAAGATTATCCAAACCTACCTCAATCCATGCCAGGTTCTGTTTGCTGTTCCAGAAGCGAAAACCAAAATTATGAGGGAGTATTTGAAAAAATATTGGAAAGTGATGGAGGGAAATTTTATGAGCTTAGTAAACCAAAAAATTAATTTCCAATTGCAATTCGATCAGAAAGATATCCCTTATTGGTCTCAAAGTTACCCAATTAAAGATGATTTTCAGGTAGAAGAGGTGATTGCTCCACGGGTGCGGATGTTTGGTTATTACACCAAACCTGAATTTCTAGTTATGTGCCATTGGAAATCCCCGAGGAGTAAGCCAAAAGTAGAAAGCAATAATGAAGAGTTTGTAAAAGAAGTTACACAAATTGCTCTGTCGACAAAGCAGGAAAAGTTAAGGATCAAGATTTTGACTTTACTGAGTGGTGTTAGCTGGCCAACAGCATCGGTGCTATTACATTATGGGTATGATAACCTTTATCCTATTTTAGATGTAAGGGCTTTGGGGTCACTTGGAGTTGACGCAATGTCCGTTGTTTACAATTTTGAGTTGTGGTGGAATTACACCATGTTTTGCCGTGAATTGGCAAAAGAAACAAATGTCACATTGAGAAATTTAGATCGGGCACTCTGGCAGTTTTCGAAAGAAAACGACCAATAAGGATAAGGAAAAATGTCATCTACCATTCTTTATTATCAACCACACCAATCGCGAAAAAGTGAAGCAGCGTTTTTTGAAGCATTACAGCAATTTCATCCCGAAGCAATTTTATCCTACACACATTTTGAAGTCCCTCAAGAGAAAATGGATCAGTTTCTTGAGGTGAAGAAATTGGTTCTATGGTTACAAAAAGAACAAAAATTACCACTCAAGAAAAGAAATGAATGTTTGGTAATTCTTAAAAATTTTCCATCGAAACAACTAAGGATTGCTTTTACACCAAAAGAAATCTCGTTTGATATTGTTTTGGTAAAAGATCATAAAATCCATTATTGGGAATTTCAGGAAAAGCAACACGCCAAGTTGACTGTAGACCGTCTTAAAAAAGTTTACACTCCTGATGGAAAACCTGTTGAAGTACCACGATTTTTCCAGCGTCTCATGCGTGATCTCTGGCGCTTGAGCTTTTTCCGTCCTTATACCTCTGTGTGGAAGGATTGGTTTGAGAGTGAAGCACGAACAGATCAGTGTTTAGAAATAGCTGAAGGGTATCGAGAGTATCATTTACCCGGCAAGTTTTCATTCAAAGGTTTTCTTGAACGAAAGTTATTATTTGGTGAAGAAGGCACATAAAAAACAAAAACACTAATTTGAGGAGATTAACATGAAGAATTTTGCTAAAGCCAGGGATGTAATTAACAGGAATGAAACTGCAGTAGTTGTATTCACCAAGGGGATTCATTTAAATTTTGATTCAAATGGAACTGGTGAAAGCGGAAAGTGGGTACTAAACCCGATAAAATTAGAGATGGTTGATAAAGTGATAATATACCTTCGGGACGAAGCCAAAAAAGTGAATAAAATCTATATGGCTAATTATTCAGGTTATCGGAAATCTGATGCACCGAGAAGATACTTTATCCAATTTTCTAAAATCGAAGAAGTCGGTAGAACATCATCAAATTGGATGGACTTTGCTGAAAGTGGTAAGAATCCGGTATCCTACATTACTAACTAAAATTAATTAATCATATTAAAATAAAAATATCATCATCAAGGGGGGTCATCATCACTCAAGAAAAGGAACAAAATGTCATCCGAAAAATTCTCACTCATCCGGGTCTTCCTGGGTAAACTGGGTTGGCCGTCAACGAATAATCAACGAATGATCGAATAAGCCAGCTCATCTCCGTAGTTCAACTGCAAAAGAGGACTATGTTTTCGGGTTGTAGAACGATGTAAATCAGCTATCATAGGATATCATGTCATCATAAAAATCATGGTTCAGTTTTTGTGGAGGTTCTGAAATGCCCAAACTCAAACCCAACACCTTCCAAGCCCCACTGCCCGGTCTGCGGCACCCTTTGCGAAGTACCTTGCGAAGCACCTTGCGAAGCACCTGTAGCGTAGCGGAAGGGCGGCGTAGCGGAAGGGCAGCGAAGCGGAAGGCACCACCGTCCAGCGCAACCAGAAGGGGGTGAGGGATTGGGGGTTGAGTTTTGAGTTTTGAGCTTTAAACTTTGAGCTTTGAGCATTTTCCTGTCAACTGTCAACTGCAAACTGTCGACAAACCTTACCATCGAGTATTTGTTCGGGAATGAGCGCAAGCGCAACGCCATCT
>DIVO01000062.1 GCA_002428285.1 Patescibacteria group bacterium UBA6130
TTCCAATCTTAAGAAAAGTTGAGAGGAATCCCAAAAGTTTTGCACGTTTTTTGCACGTTTTTTTGCTCAGAATAAGCAATCGGACGGCGCAAACCACCATATGTGCCATCCGACTATCTCTTTACCCCTACATATAGGCGCCCCCGGCGCGGCTCGAACGCGCAACCTACTGATTCGAAGCCCCTAATTTTGGCGTCTATAGGGTATTTTGGGGCATTTTAAGGCACTTTTATCATCAAAACTGGGGAGTATAAACTCGATAATTTCTATGTTTTATCATTCCATCTGCACCAGAACTGCACCCGATTTTTCCTCGATATTTAGACTGGAAAGGCGACTCTCTCGAAACATAAGTAATAGCTATGTCATAAGGGTAGCGGCACAATATTTGCAAACTATACCGTATGTGGTATAGTAACAGTTAAAGGTGAGTATAATCCTTACCTTTAACTTACAACTTATGGAAAAAGGTTTTCTTAAAGCGATTCTTAGGTCAAACCAAACGGTTTTTACCTTCAAAGACCTTCTCTTGATGTGGGAGGGGATTGACGTAAATACTGCCAAAACGCGGGTCAATTATTATGTTCAGAGCGGAAACCTGTATTCGGTCAGAAGGGGAATTTATGCCAAGGACAAGAACTATGATCGCTTTGAAATGGCTACCAAAATATTCACTCCGGCTTATATTAGTTTTGAAACTGTCTTGGGTAGTGCAGGAGTCACCTTTCAGTATTACAGTCAAATATTTGTGGCTTCTTATCAGACGAAAGAAATCGTTGCCGACGGTCAGAAAATCGTTTATAAAACTCTTAAAAGCTCCATCCTGACCAATTCGGCAGGGATTGAGAATAAAGAAACTTATGCTATTGCTAGTCCTGAAAGAGCCTTTCTCGATGTTATCTATTTGAGCAAAGATTATCATTTTGATAACCTCTCATTGATCAATTGGGACAAAGTCAACGAGTTCTTACCAATTTATGGAGAAAATAAAAAAATGAGTGATCGCGTCAACAAGTATTATCAATTTTCCCAAGAACAATAATATGTCCCTCAATCAGGCCAAACATAAAAGTATTTTGATAAAAATTCTCAAGGATATTTATTCCGATCCTACTATCGGGCCAATATTGGGATTCAAAGGGGGAACAGCGGCCTATCTGTTTTACAATCTTGACCGTTTTTCAGTTGACTTGGACTTTGACCTATTGGATTTGACCAAAGAGGATATTGTTTTTGAAAAAATAAAGGACATTCTAAAAAAATACGGTCGGATAAAAACGGCTGATAAAAAACGATATAGCTTGATCTACATTCTGGCCTACGATGAAAAAGATCCTGATGCTCAAAACGTCAAGGTCGAAGTTAACCGGCGCAATTTTGGCTCCAGATATGTCATAAAATCCTACCTGGGGATTCCGATGAAAGTGATGATCCCTGAAGATATGGCTGCTAACAAGTTAGTTGCCTTTTATGAAAGAATTGGCAAAACCAATCGCGATATTTATGATACTTGGTTCTTTTTTGCCAACAATTGGTCGATCAATCAAGAACTGGTCGAAAAGAGAACCAATATGCCGTTCAAAGATTTTCTTGAAACCTGTTGTGGGCTTTTGGAAAAAATGGACAATAAGGGTATCCTTTCTGGTATGGGAGAAGTTCTCACTGAGAAACAAAAAGTTTGGGTGAAAAATAAGTTAAAAGACGAACTGCTTTTCCAATTCAGACTATATCTCGAAACAAATGGTTAACTGGAAGTTCAAAATATTATGTCCAAAGGAGATTTTGATGAGTTTCAAGATGGTTTAATCATAAAACTGGGTGTTTTGAGTTTATAAATACCCATGTTTCTGGAGTTTCTTTAGGATAACAGATGAAAATTATAGAACAAACAATCCACAAAATCCAAACTGTAAAAAAAGTAATCGTTGCCAGAAGACACTTTGATAAATATCCGCCCGTTTTTATTATTGGTGCACCAAGGTCTGGCACGACCTTGCTTTTTCAGTTGCTCGCGTCCTGGTCAGGATTCTCAACAGCTTTTGAGCCTTGGCAAATCTGGAAAGAAAGCATAGGAAACGGAGATAATGACACCTATCAAGGTGAAGTTACTCAAAAAGGAAAACTAAAATTATTGCTACGATATTTTGAAATTATCCAGGATGGAAAACCTTTTCTCTTGAGTAAAAACCCCCGAGATAGTTTACGCCTTAATTATCTAAATGATATTTTTCCTAATGCCAGATTTATTCATATTATTCGTGATGGTAGAGATGTCACCGCGTCCATTGTAAAAGCCTGGAAAACACCCAACTACAGAACAGACATTGAGTATGATTGGATTCATTGTCGAATACCCGGATATCGAGAAATTTCAACTTTACCAAGTCATTTAAAAGGCGCAATGATTTGGGTAACATGCATCAGTTTCATTGAAAAAGCATTAACTCCATCAATTATGAAAAGATATTATTCTCTTAGATACGAGGACCTGATCGAAAATTCAGATGCGGAACTCGCCAAGTTAATAAGTTTTCTCAATATTAATATCCAGGAGGAACAATTTGATGAGTTAATACTAAAAATCAATAATAACGTTCTTCTCAAAAACGAGAATCCAACCCGCAAGTTTACACTCGAAGGTGGAGCGATTAACTCAAATTCTGAAGATGACGCGGGTTCAGGAACTTTATCTGAATCCATAAGAATAGGTAAGTGGAAGAATGATCTGCGAAAAGATGAAGTTGAAGAGTGTATGCCAATATTGGAGAGTTTATTAAGAAGGTATGGATATATAGCATAATATCAGTGTCACACAATCACTCAATTTAAAAATATCACCCTCGTGTGACCTTAAAAATTTCTCATATGGGTTGAACGAGTACAACAACTAGTGAGTAAACAAAAAATGAACTAAAATCAAGATATGGATAAAGACAGAGAAATTATTGAAAAAACCTGAACCTTCAGAACCTGTTGTAAGGTTTCATTTTGAGGTGGAGTTAATACCATTCAGGACGGTCATTCTTTATATCTGCTGGCTGGGTTTATTTAAAAAACGAACTGCTTTTCCAATTCAGACTATATCTCGAAACAAATAATTAACTGGAAGTTCAAAATATTATGTCCAAAGGAGATTTTGATGAGTTTCAAGATGGTTTAATCATAAAACTGGGTGTTTTAAGTTTATAAATACCCATGTTTCTACATTTTGTCATGGCATTTGCACCAGAACTGTCCCCAATTTGAATAAATGTTTTGTATAATTCAAGAAAATCGATTTTTTAAATTTATTGTTTAGAAAATCCCAAATAGGAATTCGTCATTTATTCACACAAGACCGCTTAGAATTGGAACATCTTCGATCCAAGAATCACTTAGCTTAATTTACTAAAACGTATCGCCAATTGAAGACGGAATATTAATAAATCCGATAATCATGATAAATCCAATCAAAAAGCCCTATAAGTAACCGAGTTTTAATTTATACAAGAATAAAAACTT
>DIVO01000009.1 GCA_002428285.1 Patescibacteria group bacterium UBA6130
ATTGGGGCCAAAACGAATCATGGGTCAAAATAACCCCGTATTGCAAGCCTTAAAAGCGTTGTCATGAAAAAAGGCGAAAAGAAACCTTGAAAATAAAAGCCGGTTACTTTATAATAGAGAAAGGGAGCTGATTAGCATGCGCTGTATTTTTTTATATAATCCGATGAGCGGCAAAGAAGCCCTCATCAATAAGCTTGATTTCATCAAGAGCGAACTGGAAAAGAAATTCGATGAAGTCGTGATCTATTCCACGAAAAGCGCCGAAGATACGATCGAACGCGCCAAGCAAAGCTGTTACGAATTTGACGCCATCATCTTCTCCGGAGGCGACGGGACTTTCAATGATGTGGCTTGCGGAGTGGCTGCTCAGCCGGTTCGCCCGGTTTTGGGGTACATTCCTTCCGGAACGACCAACGACATTGCGCGAAATCTTAAAATTCCGAGAAATCTCCACGGCGCGCTCAAGACCATTTTGGAAGGAGAGACGGTTTTCCACGATGTTGGGAAGATAAATGATCGCTTTTTCATGTATGTAGTGGCCTTGGGGACTTTTACCGGCGTCAGTTACCGGACCACTCACGACGCCAAGAAGATCTTGGGGCGTTTGGCCTATGCTTTTGACGGTCTGAAAGAGATCCAAAACCCGGTTTTGGCGCAAATTCGCTTAAAAACCGAAACCGCTGATCAAACAATCGATACGCCGCTGGTCCTGGTTCTCAATTCCATTTCCGTCGGCGGTCTCCCCTTCAATAAAAACGGGCATCTCAACGACGGCAGGTTCGACATTCTTGTGGTAAAAAAAGGTGCATACAAAGGCATTCTGAACATCGCGAAAATGTTCATCCTCGGACTGCTCGGGTTGAAGCGAAGTCATGTGACTTATCATTTCAAAGCTTCGAAGTTCACCATTGAAACCGAAGGGGAGCCGATTTGGTGCATCGACGGGGAAGCCGGGCCGACCGGATCGGTGACCATCGAAAATTATCATGATTATCTGGAAATCTACATCCCGAAGAAACGCAACAAGCAGACAAAGTCCCGAAACTTCCAATAAGGTGTTGTTATCAGACGATGAAAGTGGTAAAATAAGAGCACTCAAGCAAAGGAGAAAAAGCAAACCCGGTGGGGTTTGCTATAGCGATATGATCGAAAAAAACGAAGCTCTAAAAATTTGGCTGAGTGAGATCGGCGATAAAGAATATTCCTATGATTTCGCCGGCAAGAAAATCAAACAAAACGACTATCTGGAGAAGAATCAAGTCGGCTGGGTGATTACTTACCTGCGGCCGCTGGATCAAGGCGGGACCAACAATAGCGGCAATGTCATCATCATGCATCACCGCACTGCGGAAGAACGCGGGTCAGCTTATCCGGAATTCTCCATCGACAATCAGCAATACCTCATCCATCACGACGAAAAAGGCGATTTCTATTACATTGAGAAAGTCATTTCCGAAGATGACGATGACGACGAGCTTTTCATTTAAAAAAGAGTTTTAAAAACTCTTTTTTTGAAAACAGGGAGGAACTATGCGAATCATCGCGGGAAAACATAAAGGAAGGACCTTGGCGACGCTGGCCGGGCTCAACACCAGACCGATGATGGACCGGATGAAAGAATCGGTCTTCAACATCATCGGGCCTTTTTTCGAAGGCCAGGAAGTGCTGGATCTGTTTGGAGGAAGCGGGGCTTTAAGCCTGGAGGCCATCAGCCGGGGGGCAAAGTCTTCGCATATCGTCGATGCTTCGAAAGCGGCGGTCGACATCATCCGCGAAAATGTCAAGAATCTGCATGAAGAGGACAAAGTCTTGATCCATCTGATGGATTATGAACGGGCTTTGGCTCAGTTCAAAAGCCATAAACTTGTTTTCGACATCATTTTTTTGGATCCGCCTTATCAGATGGCGATAATGGATCAGATCATTACTTTTCTTCTGAAAGAAAGCATGATCGCGGATGGGGGAAACATCATTTGTCAGTACCAAAAAAACTCTTATGTTCCCAAAGAATATGAGGGATTGCGAATCATCAAGAACTATACCTATGCCATCAGCGAAATAACCATCTATGAATTCCAAAGGAAATAATGTGCTGTTAAGGCATATTTTTTCTTTACAAATAAAGGGGTTTAAGGTATAATAACCTATGCTATGGAATATGTCCTGGTAGCTCAGCTGGATAGAGCAACGGCCTTCTAAGCCGTCGGTCGTAGGTTCGAATCCTATTCAGGACGCCATATTAAAATATTAAAATGCTGCTATTGAATAAATAGTGGCTTTTTTAATATTTTTATTATTTAATTGGATTTCAATGATATAATTAACATAAATAAGCTTTCTTTGGGAAAAATTAAGGAGATAAAATAAAATATGATCTATACAACATTAACTAAAAAAGCCTTAAACCTAGCATTTAAAGCACACAAGGATCAATTGGATAAATCAGGATTACCATACATATTTCATCCTCTTCACTTGGCGGAACAAATGCGTGATGAATTTACAACATGTGTGGCTCTATTACATGATGTTGCTGAAGATAGCAAATATACAATACAAGACTTAATAGAATTAGGCTTTCCTACTCAAGTAATAGAAGCAATAAGGGTACTTACTCATTCTAAGGATATGCCATATTTTGATTATATAAATAAAGTGAAAAACAATGCTATTGCAACAAAAGTGAAGATTGAAGATTTAAAACATAATTCGGATTTAACAAGACTTAATGAAATAAGTGGTGAGGACCTAACAAGATTAGAAAAATATAAAAAAGCATTATTTATTTTAGAGAATTAAATAATTTGTTTTTTGGTTTTCTATACAGTTCTCCTAAGAGAAAAATAACAAAGAAAGTAGACTGTGTCAATCTATTAATACTGTCTACTTTTTTTACCAGTGTGATGTTATCAAGCCTTTTTTGTTGTATAAGAACCCCCCGGTTCGACTGAGGGTACTAAAGAACTTTAGCGGTGAGTTGAAACAAAATAACCTCCATGATGCAATTTTTTGTGTTCGACGTCAAACAATATATAGGAGGCATCGTTAATGAATTGCAATAAAAGTTTTGAACACACGAAATGGAGCGGTAAACCTCATATCATTTACACATGTTCAAAACTTTTTTCTCCCAAGTATCAAAGCCAAATGATTGAGGACAAACAGAACGAGCGATTGTCGATGAAAGGACTGTTAATCTGTTCACTAGTGAACAGATTAAAGACAGAAAAAAATCCCCATTTGGGGTATAACGCGCCGAAAAGTAAAACAGGCGTTAAATATTCGAACTTGGTGAAGAGTAGTGTGTATGAGAGCTTTGTAGGCTCAGTGCAAACCACAAATTCTACTGGTGATTATGATAATTAAAACTTTTTTATTAGTCAAGATAGGAACCGATTATTTAATTAATTGACCAAATTTCAATTTTTTCCACTTTTATGTTTAAATTCTATCCCAAATATTTTAATTAAATGTTATAATGGAGAATCAGGAGGGTTCTTTATGTCAAATGTTGAGGAAAAGTTAGAATTATTAATTAAATCCGACAGCAAGATAATTCAAATCGTTTCATATGAATGGCAACGAGTTCAAGGATATGTTAATCATGTTTCAAAAGCCTTAAACATGAATTGGTATTCTTGGTGTAGAATCAAAGGGTTGAGTAGATGGGATAAGAATACTTCATCTTTAGTTGTTGAAGATTCAGAAATGACTGATCCCATAAACGTTTTACGTTTTTTTGATGAACGAAATGATCCTATATTGTTAATTTTAGAGGATTTTCATCCATATTTGAAAGAAAATAACTTTGAGATTATTAGATATTTGAGAAACATTTCTAGAACAACTTTAAATAAAGCAATAATATTATCACAACCCGTAAAAAGAATACCAGAAGATCTTTCAAAAGAGTTGTCTTTGATTGAAGTGGGGCTTCCAACAAAAGAAACACTTTCCGTTATAGTCGAAAACATTTTAAATGATGATTATCCTAATATAAAATTTGATATTACAGATAAATTGTTATCATCAGCACTGGGCTTAACTGTAATGGAAGCGAATTTGGCATTTAGGAAAGCAATAAATAAGAATAATCGTTTAACTGATAATGAAATTCCACTTATCATTGAAGAAAAGGAAAGTGTAATTAAAAAAAGTGGATTGCTCGAGTATTATCACCCCAAAGATTCATTAAACTCTATAGGTGGACTCGAAAACCTGAAATCATGGGTTGAGACACGTGGAAGAGCTTTTGATAAATCTGCAAGAGATTTTGGATTAAGTACACCTAAAGGGGTTCTTCTTTTGGGTATTCCTGGTTGCGGAAAAAGTTTAACAGCAAAGGTTATTGCCAAAACATGGAATTTTCCTTTGTTAAGATTTGATTTAGGAAAAGTATTTGGTGGAATTGTTGGCGAATCGGAAAGGAATATTAGAGAAGCTTTAGAAGTCGCGAGGGCTCTTTCGCCATGCGTCTTATGGATAGATGAAATTGAAAAGGGACTATCTGGAGTTCAAAGTTCAGGTGCAACCGATGGAGGAACGACATCAAGAGTTTTTGGTACTTTTTTAACTTGGATGCAAGAAAAAGAAGAGCCAGTTTTTGTTGTAGCTACCGCTAATGACATTAGTTTACTCCCACCAGAATTACTTAGAAAAGGAAGATTTGATGAAATTTTCTTTGTTGATTTACCTTCAAAGCATGAAAGACAAAATATCTTTAAGATTCACTTGCAAAAAAAAGATCGAGATCCTGATAATTTCGACATCGAGTACCTAGCTGATATTTCACAAGGCTTCACTGGTGCAGAAATTGAACAAATAATTAATGATGCTTTATTCATTGCCTTTAATGAAAACCGCGATTTAGAATTACATGATATGGAAACATGTATAAAAGATACGTGCCCACTTTCTAAAACGATGTCTGAAAATATTCAAAACTTAAGAAAATGGGCTAAAGTTAGAGCGAGAATGGCTAGTATACAAGATAACGAGCCCGTTGTAATAGTCAAAGATGATACGCCAAAATTAAAGCAAGAAGCAAAAAATCCATTCATAATCTAAAAGGAGAATTACTGGTTTGTCAAAATTATACTATCAATCAATATTTTATAAAAAAATAGCACAAGCAATTCAATTCTCAGCGAAAAATGTTCTTTCGCCTTTCAAAGACTATTTAAATATAGCTATAGAAGAACAAAAAAAACGAAGAGTATATGCAAAATGGGAAAAGGCCAATTCGTATTATTATACTATTACCCCAAGGTATACCAAAGTTTTTTTTCAGACAAAAAGCAGTATAAAAATTCGCTTACACAATTGGTACTTAATTGATGATCCTGATATTAATTTGAATTTTCCAATTTTCTCTTCCTCAGCCGTAACTTATACGATACTTAAAAAGATCGAATTAGAATCAAGCTTTATTGTTCAACTGGATAAGGCTCCTAACTATAATGACGAATTAAATTGTGGGATAAAAAGAATAAATCTAAAAAGCATTAATCAAGTTTTAAACATTTCTCAAAACAATACATTTATTCACATCCTTTATGTTTCTCATCTTGATAATGGTTTTTTTAATATTGAATATGATGGGGCTATCATCGAAAAAAGTAATAAAATAATTGTTAACGACCATATTCCAATAGATATTTGCGAGTTTGAAAGTGAACAAATAAATAACATAATTGTCGATGGGAAAAAAGTTGACATACTAAAAGTGGAAAACAACTTATACTTTTTATCTTGTGTCGTAAAAAAAAATTCCAATTTATTCATTAATAACGAGGAAACAAATTTCAAAATTGATTTAAATAGCATACCGAGTGAACTTTATATTGGATCCAATAAATTTACTGTATCAATAGAAAATGACTATTTTTCTATAAATGGAATTGAAATCAGTAAAGAAGACATCGTTTATGATGAAAATGGTTTGTCTTATGTGCTGAAACCCCTTTATATCAAAGAAAAGGATTCAATTTGGGTAAAACTAATTGATGATGAGAACGATGATGATGAGTTGCAAAACACCTCTAAACTTGACTTCTTTTTCGAAGATGGAGTAGACAGAGTTGAAGATGGCAATGACTATAAAAAATCATTTCAAATTGTAAAACGAGATAAAGAGGGTTTGAAATTATTATTAAGAAGTAATGAGTATAGAAAGAGAATCTCCTATGAGGATCTTCCTAATAAATTATATTTGCCAATTGAAATATATCAGCTAAAAAAGCAATTAGAAGCCATTACAAATTTATTAACCAAGCCTTTATACGAGCACAAAAATTTAATTTCTTTAACTGAAAAAGCCGATAAATATGAATGGAAAAATTTTACTCCCCAACCAATAAATGATTGGTACGTGTTGACAACGAACACAGAGGGAACAATCAATCAGAGAAATTTTGTTGAAAAAGCCATCTCGACACCTGATTTTGCTTTTTTAGAAGGCCCACCAGGTTCCGGAAAAACGACAGCTATTTTAGAACTGATCTTGCAATTATTAAAAAACCAAAAAAGGATTCTACTATCAGCATCAACTCATGTTGCGATAGATAATGTATTAGAAAAACTATTTGAAACTGATTATGGTGTAAATGTTTTTCCGATACGCATAGGTGATGAGGATAATGTCTATAAAGAAGAATTAAAAAAATACGTTATATCTAATCAAATCCCCAAAAACTCAGAATTTGAAGATATTATTCTTAGCTCCGCAAATCTAGTATGTGGAACCACTATTGGAATACTACAACATCCACATTTTAAAAGAAATAGGCAAAATGATAATGCCCCAATTGATGCGGATTTTGATTATTTAATAATTGATGAATCGAGCAAAACAACTTTTCAGGAAT
>DIVO01000045.1 GCA_002428285.1 Patescibacteria group bacterium UBA6130
CATTGCGGATTGGTTATCGGTGGCGATATTCATTCTTAGCTGCCCGGTGAAGATATCGATTGGGATTTCTCAGTACATCCTGAAAAGAAGATCAGGTCAATAAAACCAATGCCAAACAAGTGATCTCGTGAATCGACAACAAAAATCGATATACCATATCACACTGGACGTCTATCAATTAACAGCGTCCAGACGGTTGACCCGCTCGGATTAAGAAACCTATATTTCCCAATTTATCTGTTTCACTATTTCCATCATTTTTTTTGCCTCGTTTGGTTCTATTGCATGAATAAAAAGTATTTTACCAAGAATCCACTCTTTTCGATACCCTTTATCTGGCTTAATTCTTTGAAAATGAGACAAAGCACCATATTTCTTGCAAAAATATAAATGTCGATATATATCTTTTTTAAACTTTTTGGGAACTCTGACTTTTTTATCAACTAATAAGCCTGTTACAATCTGTCTCTGTCCTGTTTTATATCTACCAACTTTATCCCAATTAATTTTAAATCCTTCATCTTCAAGGATCTTTTTCAATATACTAACATTAGGAAGTTTGTCGTTAGTTCCAGAAAAGGTAATATCATCCGCATAACGAGAATAACTGGCTCCTAACTTATTTGATAGTCTTGACAATCGTGTGTCTAATTTCCTACATATAATATTTGAGATGCCAGGACTTGTTGGAGCTCCTTGAATTAAAAGGGCTTCTTTGGCCTTATAGAAATCCTCAAAAAAAAGTTTCTCTTCATCTGAAAGATTTTTAAATCGGTATTCAGAAATGGAGGCTGTACATATCTTAGCGAACTCAACAGCCAAATTTGGAGCATAACCTATGGACTTAAAGAGACCATATACTCGCCGTTCAGTTATTGACTCAAAGAAATTGGATAAGTCAACATTGAGAATCACATCTTGGTTTTCGTGCAATAGCGCATTATCCAGTATTGATTTCTTTTTAACAAATCCGGTTGCACTTTTATTGACTTCAATCTTATCTATGATATTTACTTTAATCCAACTTTGCAGATATTTAATATTCGAATGAGGGGCTATTATACGTCTCAATCCGCCTCTTTTCTTTTTGATAAGATAATAGGTGTAATGATTCTCTCTATTTCTAATTATTGACTGCAATTTAATAAAGTCAATTCCAACAAATAATGAAAAATGTTGTAAAGAAAAAATGACAGGCAAGTTTTTCTGAATTAAGTTATCAGCATAATTCAGTGTATTCTGGATGAAAGTTTCCGAGTGACCTTCCGCTATTGCATTTTCAATAAATAAGTTTCGAGGGAAATTCATGTTCAATCTAATTACTCTTTTTTGAAAATTCACTCAACGAGTGAATCTTGTGCGACCCGAGTGCCCGCAGGCGTTGCACAAGAATCAGTATAATGTAGCTTAATTAACTCTTAAACCAAAAGGGTTTAAAAGGCCTATTATAAGGCATAGCTAATTAGATTTACTTATGAACTTCCCAGAAACATTTTTGGTATATATAAAGTATCCTCATCTATCATTAATTCAATTTCAGCGGTTCTTTTCTGGAATCTATTTTTCTTTTGTATCTCATCATAGATTAGCGAAGCCTGCGCTGTTAATTTTTCATCTTCATCGAATAAGTTCTTTTCTCTTCCTTTTTTGATAATTAGATCATATTCTTTAAGATTTATTCCGAGCATTTGAGAGATATACAATACATTTTTCTGCTTTTTTTTAAGGTATATCACGCTTATCAGTTGAATGGTTTCTTTATTGTATTTTATCTCATTTGAAAATACACTCTGACCTATTCCGATTTTATAAATAAGGCTCGCCCAATAGTTTTGACTTTGCCTAAACTCTTTTGCTTTTTCAATTAAAAGATCACCTCTTCGTGGAAATAATGGATGCCATTTTTTTTCTTGTCCGACGAGCTTGCAATCAGCCCACATTATCGGTAATGTATTATTAGGAATAGAGTGTTCAAAACCCAACAACGCTTGTGTATTTGAATACCCCAGCGGGTGTTGTTTTGTTTTTTTTTCTCGATAGGCTTCTTCTGGGTATAACTTATCACCATATTCAAAACAAAAATTTCTAATTGCTTTCATTTTTGGAAGATACCCAAAAACAGAACCCCTGGATGCAAAACAGGAAATTCTTTCATTACCAACTAATTTTATCTTACGGCTTGCTAAATTGCTTTTAGCTTTTCTCATAAATGCAATTGTTAAAGCATTTATGAAGTGGTTCTCTGGTAAGTTTGATTTGATACTATTGTAAAATTCTATAATCGAATTACCCGTACCGGCAAAATCATCAACAATAACAATATTGCAACTATCAGGGAGTGAAGGGAAATCTTTATTTTCGATTATTTCTACCTTTGTTTTCTTATTGTTGAAGCAAGGGGTCTTCTTTAAATAATATATCATAGCTGAACCACTTTTTCCAGTTTTTCCTAGGGGGATCAGATAGATTTTGTTTTTTATGGAAATCTGACTACGAATTTGCTGCAAGCCAT
>DIVO01000022.1 GCA_002428285.1 Patescibacteria group bacterium UBA6130
TTTTCACAGTGATATCACTCAAGCGGTTGGTCATCTGCCTTTTGATCTAAAATGTATGGAGCTAGACATGGCATCGTTCTCCGGACACAAATTTTATGCTCCAAAAGGAATTGGGGTTTTATATATAAAAAAAGAGACACCCTTTGTCCAACAACAAAGCGGAGGTAGTCAAGAGTTAAGAAAAAGAGCAGGCACCGAAAATATGCCTTATATAATAGGTATTACCAAAGCCTTGGAAATCGCTTTGTTCGAGCAGGAAAAAGAAATATCAAGACTAAAACAATATCAAGATGAGTTGATTGAAAAATTGTTAAAAATAGAAGGCGTTACCTTAACTGGAGGAAAACAAAACAGAGTTGCTCACATTACCTCTTTTATTATTTCCGGAGTTGAAGGAGAATCAGTTTTGATTAGACTTGCACAAGAAGGATTCCAGGTTTCTACTGGGAGTGCCTGTACTAGTGGAGAGCTAAAGCCTTCCCACGTGCTGACATCGATAGGAATAAAGCCGGAGAATGCCCATGGATCTTTACGAATATCTTTAGGCAGATGGACAACCCAAGAAGAGGTTGATGAATTTATAAGGATATTTCCTGGAGTCATTAGTGATTTAAGAAAAATCGGGAGAGGACTTTTAAAATGAATACATATTATAGCGAAAAAGTTATGGATCACTTTAAAAATCCAAGGAATATTGGAGAGATGAATGATGCCGATGTGGTTGCTCAGAAGGGTAATCCGGTCTGCTTGGTCTCTGGAGAGAGAATTATATTCAATGATTCTTTAAGTGAAATTGATAATTTTTCAGCACACACTCATGTTTTNNTTTATTCTCATGACTATACTAGAAATAAGATAATCAAAAGAATAAAGAGACAATATGAGGGAGAAGTATTACATCTCAAAAATTGTCTTGGTCAAACTACACTTACTCCTGATCATTTAATCTATGCTATGAAGCTACCTCCTCATGATAAATACCTTCGGCATAAATTTAAAAAAACACTGAGTCCCGCTTGGTATCATGCTAGTTGTTTAAATAAATCCGATATAGTTGTTTATCCTATCCCACAAGAAGAAAGGGACGTTAAACATCTAAGAATTAGTGTCAAAAAATCGAGATGGGATTTTAGAAGCAAAGATATCCCTGAAAAAATTCCTGTTAATGAAGATTTACTAAGGCTTTTTGGATATTTCTTATCTGAGGGAAATATTCAGGATAAACCTAGTAAGACTTATATTAGTTTCACGCTTAATATTAAAGAGAAGGATGTTGCCAAGGATATTGAGAATATTGTAGGTAGCTTATTTAATATCAAAGTGAAAAAAAGCATAAGAGTAAAAAGAAAAACCTTGGTTGTTAATCTTTACAATGTCCATCTTGCTAGGCTATTTAAAAAACTGTTTGGGAATGGGGCAAATAAGAAAAGAATACCAAAATTTGTTATGAAGTTGCCTAGAAAAAAGCAAAAAGCCTTAATTTTTGGATTGTGGAAAGGAGACGGTTATTTAAATTTAGATAGAAAGGGATCGAGGGGAGGCTATGCTACAGTTAGTGTGGAAATGGCAGAGCAAATTAAAGTTTTGTTGTTGAGACAAGGAATTGTTCCCTCTGTTTATACTGAAAAAGCGAAGTTATCAAAATGGGCAAATTATAAGCAAGTATACAGAATCCATGTTGGGCAGAGATCGTCATTAAAAAAACTAAGTACAATTTTAGGTACTCAATATAACCCGGAGTCGTACGAATCTATTGATAGCTGGATAAAGGGTAGTTATTGCTATGTGCCTATTACTAAAATAACAAGAAGTAAGTATAAAGGAGAAGTTTTTAACTTGGAAATTGGTAAAACTCATACATATATTTCTCAAGCGTTTTCTTTGCACAATTGCGGAGATCAAATGAAGCTGTATTTGAAAATTGGCAGAAAAAATGGAAAAGAATATATTAAAGACATTAGTTTTCAAACATTGGGTTGCGCTTCAGCTATTGCCACAACCAGCATGTTAACAGAGCTTGCCAAGGGTAAAACTCTTGACGAAGCGTATAAAATAAATAGAGAAGATATTGCCAATTCTCTTGGAGGTCTTCCGCCAATTAAAATGCATTGTTCTGTTTTATCGCAAGAAGTATTAAAAGATGCAATTGACAAATGGAGGTCAAAAAAATGAAAAAAGATAATAAGCCAATTACTCGTAAGAGTAAATTAGGTAAGATTGTTGAAGATTATCCGGCAGCAGCCAACTTGTTGATGGAAAAATATGGCTTGCATTGTGTCGGTTGTTTTGCCGCAATTTATGAAACTTTAGAAGAGGGTTCAAGAGCCCATGGTATGGATGACAAGGAAATCGATAAGATGGTTGATGACTTAAATAAGACAGTCCAGGAAAAAAACAAGAAATAAACTTTTTAATCTGATTAAAAAATTCCGCCTAATAGAAAATTAGAGATTGTCATCAGAGTTGGACCAAGAATTAAGCCGACAAAAGAAGAGCCAGTGCCTGGGATAGGTAAGAACAATATTAAGAGTAAAATGATAAGCCCATATCTTTGCATCGAATCTTCGACTTCAACCCCAATTTCTGTGGGCAAAATCCCAAGTAATATTTTTAATCCATCCAAAGGTCCAACAGGCAAAAGATTAAAAAGCCCGAGTCCGAGATTAAGAACAACTATAGTTTGAATTAGCTGAGCCAAAAATAATTGTAAAGTAATTCCGGAGACTAATCCGGGCAAAATTCTATATAATACTGCAAAAATCACTGCCACAACAAAGTTACTTGTAGGACCGGCAAGTGATATCAAAGCTTGATCGCGTTTGGGATTTCTTAAGTTGTAAGGATCAATGGGTACTGGTTTTCCCCAGCCAAATCTAAAAAAAATTAGAGCCAAGGTTCCCAGAGGGTCAAAGTGGGCGAGTGGGTTTAAAGTCAGCCTGCCGTTTAGTCTTGGGGTAGGATCACCAAGCTCATCTGCTACTCGAGCATGAGCATACTCATGGACCGACAAGGCGATAATTAAAGCTATTGCGATAATAACAAAACCCAATATTGCGCTCATGTTCTAAGTTTACCATATGATTTTACCCCTGTCTGTTATGAGCTTGTTGCTTAATAGTTGCGCCGCTTCTACTAGGTTTGATAATAATCTTTTTATTTGATATAGTATAAAAGCAATTCAAGGAAATATGTTTATGGCAAAATGTGAAATATGTAACAAAAAATCTGAAGTTGGCAGAACAAGCCGACATAGGCGTGGTGTGGCCTCAAAAAAGTTTTTGCATAAAGCTACCAAGAAAAAAAAGGTATTCAAACCAAACTTGCAGAAAATAACCTATTATGAAGCCGGAAAACAAGTAACAAAAATTCTTTGCTCATCTTGCATTAGAAGATTGAAAAAAGACACATCAACTCAAGAGTTGATTACAGGTAAAAAGCCAACCTCTCAGAGCGCCAGCGCATAAGCTTCTTGTAATTGCTTAAATTCTACGGGTTTTTTCCCCTCAAGCTGAACCTTTTTTATAATCAGTTTATTGTCCTCAATTGCTGTTTCCAGAATTTTCAATCTGACATTTTTATCATTGATTTTTACAATAGTCCAAATTCCCGGCCAGGGTGAAAGAGCCAAATTAAGCTTGTGGACCACGTATGGTGCGGGCAATTCAACTTCATTCTGGCTGAAGCATTTCATAAAAACTTCTGGTGTATTTTTAATGTTTATCGACTCATTTTTAAGAGCTTTGCCGAGCAGATTTAAATTCGGAGACAAATAACCATCATCTCTTTTTAACAAAGGTGTCCAGGAAGCTTTTGAGTGATCTTGTTTTCGAGGTGGGTAGAAATAATCACCATCAAGTTTGATATTATTTATTTCCTTTCCTGCTTTTGAATCAGAAAGATATTTTTTAATAATTTCATGAGCATTTTCTCCCATAAGAGAAAAAAGTTTTTGATAATGTTGTTGAGAGTTAAGTTCGGGGCTTAATTTAAGTTTTTTTTGGAATATCAGGGGACCATGGTCAACTTTTTTATCCATCAAAATAGCACTGTAGCCGGTATATTCATCGTTGTTGATTATTGTTCCAATAGCAGGAGATGGTCCTCGGTATTTTGGCAGAAGCGAAGGATGAAAATTTACTATTCCATGTTTAAATTGAGCTATAAGGCTCTCGGGAATAATTTTGCCGAAAACAGCGCAAACCCCGATTTCTGTTTTTAATGATTGGGGAAAATCTTTTAGGTTATCTAGCTTATAGACAGTTATTTTATTATCTTGAGCAAATTGGGCAGCGGGATTAGGGGTTAATTCCTGGTTGTGGGCGATATGGCGGTCAGGAATAGTGACTAAAACCACCTCATCAAATTTTGATAGAGATTTCAAAACGGGAAGAGAGAAGATGGAAGAGCCAAAAAATATAATCATAGGTAAATTTTAGCATACTGTTATTTTATAACTATTTCAGTGGGAAAAGCTTTGATAAGAAAATGAGCTTGATGATATAATCAAGCTATATGATTTTAACCTACCCAAACGATATATTGAAAGCCATGAGCACCCCTTTTTCCAAAGTCACAGAGGAGCTTAGGGTAACTGCAGATGAGTTGGCAAAAGAACTTGCTGACAGTGATATTGGCGTGGGATTAGCGGCTCCTCAAATCGGCGTAAACAAAAGGATTTTTGCCATTAAAGAAGATCATGCTGATGGCAAGGAAAAAAAAGCCAAAATAGCTGTAAATTTTTATATCAATCCCCAGATTGTCGATACTTTTGAAAAACAAAAAACCTATGTCGCCTTAGTCAATGATGATCAGACGGAACCATTCTTGGAAGGTTGCTTGTCAGTTCCAAGAGTATGGGGAACTGTTAAGAGATGGACAAAGATCAAAGCCAAATGGCAGGAGATCGAAGAAGGACAGCTTAAAGATAGAGAGGAAATTTTACAAGGGCTTATGGCTATTATTTTTCAGCATGAGCTTGACCATCTTGATGGCATTCTATTTATCGACCATATTAATAAAGATAATGGTAAAATGTATTTAGTGGAAGACAATAAGAAAACCGAGATTTCCTTTAGCGAGCTTACTAATCTTGGTTCTTTAACTAAATCTAAGTAAGGATTTATTTACCATGAAGCCTTACTTACAGATGCCAGTTATAACTTTCAGTGAGAAACAAATATACCATTTATCTTGGTATGACTTAACAAAAGCTTTACAAGAAAATGGAAATTCTCAGACTTACGATCTAGATCAGATCAAACAAGCTTTTGATTTTGCTGAAAAAATTCACAGCGACCAAAAAAGAATTTCCGGACATCCTTTTATTTCCCATCCTCTTTTTGTTGCTTGGGTGCTTATAAAGCTAAAAATGGACCAATCGAGTATTGTTGCGGGACTTTTGCATGATGTAATTGAAACAAAAAAAGTGAACGAAGAAGATGTTTCCGAAAAGTTTGGTGATGAAGTCGCCTTGATAGTTTTAGGTGTAACGGAAATGCGTAAAAAAACTAAAGGTACAAGAGATATCAAAGATCAGGAAGTTATGGAAAACTTTCGTAGGTTGATTTTATCTTCAATTGATGACAGCCGGGTGCTGATAATCAGAATTATTGAAAAATTGCATGGAGCTTTAACTATTAAGCATCTTAAGCCAAAAGATCAAAAAACCCAGGCAGAAAAGCTCATCAGGATCTATGCCCACTTAGCAGAATATGCAAGTTTCTATTTTGCCAAAAGGGAAATGGAGGATGCGGCTTTCAAAGTGCTATATCCAAAACAACAGCATCAGATAAAAAATTATTTTGATAAATTTCTTGAGGTCAATGAAGAAAAATTGGAGAAGTTGATCGAAAGAATAATTCAGTTATTAAATATAAATAAAATTGCTTATGCCAATGTCTATGGTAGAAGAAAAGGCTACTATAGCACTTACTTAAAAATCATGCGAGCCATGGAAAAGGGTGAGTTGAAAGAATTCGAGCCTTCAGCGGTAAGGGATGTTATGGGGATTACCATTTTAACCAAAGACGTCAATACTTGTTATGAAGTTTTAGGATTAATCCACAACTCTTTTGATTATTATGAAGATGAATTTGATGATTATATCGCCAATCCCAAACCAAATGGGTATAGATCTTTGCAGACAACGGTTAATTTGGGTAAAGATAGCAGAGCGGAGATCCAAATTAAAACCGAAGAAATGCATTATTTTAATGAATACGGACCAGCTTCTCACATTGCATATAAATATGGGAAATTGGGAAAAGGTGATATTTCCTGGTTAGAAAAATTAAGCGGTTGGAGAGACGGGAAATTCAAGATTAAAATTTTTGAGGAAAACATTTATGTTTTCACTCCCAAGAGGGATGTTATCCAGCTGCCCAAGGATGCAACTCCTGTGGATTTTGCCTGCAGAATCCATGGTAATTTACTTAGTTATTGCATGGGGGCAAAAGTAAATGGCAAATTGGTTAAGCTCAACCATAAACTAAACAATGGTGATTTGGTTGAGATTATCAAAAGCAAAAAGGCAGCTAAACCGAGAAGGGATTGGCTCTATTGGTGTAATTCAAGCTCAACAAAATCTATTCTTCGCAAACTGATTAAAAAAATAAACTAATTGAGCGAATTCAGCAACTCTTTGACCGATTCATTGGCTGGGTTGAGTCTTTCGAGAATAAACCGGAGGTGTTGTTTGGCATCATCGGTTTTACCTTCCTCAATATACAGCTGGGCCAGCCAAAAATGGCCAGCTTCAAAATTTTCTTTCAGCTGAACGGAATTTTTTAGATATCTTTCTGCTTCTTCCAAGTTTCCTATGGCTTGATACATTAATCCGGCATTATAATAAAGTTTGGCATCGGTAGGAGCGATTTTTATGCCTCGAAGCAGACTTTCAAGGGCAAGCTCAATGTATTTTGGGTCGATCTGAGAAAGAACATAATTGTTTTTGGCGGATTGTTTATAGATATTTAAATGAAAAGGATTAAGTTGTAAAGCGTTGTTGTTTGCGTTTATCGATTGGTCAACATATTCTTGCCAGTTTGACTCGCTGTTTCCCTGGAAAAGAGTATAAGCCATACCGGCTAGAATTTCTGATTTATGGGCGTAATAGATGGCTTCTTGCGGTCTGAGATCAATCGCTTTATCTATATAATTTGTTGCTGAGGCATAATTGCCTTTAGATTGTTGTTTGATGGCGGATTGGAAGAAATAATCAGCTCTCCAGAAATTAATAGAGGATCTAATTAAATAAATTCCCGCAAAGACTGTTAGGAGCAATAAGACTTTTTGCCAAACATTCAGTTTGGTCTTTACAATTTCATCTGTCGGATTGGTAACCAGAATAAAAGCCAAAGCGGGAAGAAGGTATAAATATACCCCGATAATTACAACAGAAAAACCAAAAAAGTTGGTAACTAAAATGCTGACAAACGCTCCTAAAAAAGCAGTTAAAATCGGATTCTTTTTTGAATTTAAAATTAACCAAATGACAACCGTCAGACATAAGACAAGGTAAGCCACCAAGCCCACTGTGCCGCTATTGGCAGCAAAATTCAGATATTCGTTGTGGGCTTTGTTATAAAGAAAGTCCCATTCCGAGGTAAGATTGTGTTCTTGGGGTCTTTGCCAATAATAGCTGTAAGCAAAAGTTTCTACACCTGTTCCGAACACCGGATATTCTTTCCATAAATTTAAGGCACCTTTCCAGACAATTTTTCTTATGTCTGTTGAAGGGGTAATTAGTAAGGGGGGTGCGGTGGTATCTTCAATCACCGGCAGAGATGACGGAGAGCCAAAATCATAAAGATTGGCCGAAGAAATCAGAACCGAGATTGCTATCGGTATAAACAAAAAGGCTGTTGGAAGAAAAGCTATCAGACGTTTTCTTTTGTGTAGAAATAGTAAAGAAGAGCTTATCATTAAGCCGATTGCCAGTCCGATTGACCCTGAGCGGGATTTGGTAAAGATTAGGGTCAAAACAAAAATAAGCTGAAAGATACAAAAAAGGGCAATTTTGGGATTAATTAGATTTTCCTTTAAGCTTGATTTAAAATTCCAGTTTTCGTAAATTGGGACAAGAGCGAGCAAAATTAAAATATCCAAATAAGCAGCAAGCCAGTTTGGTTGTCCTAGAGTCGAAAATACTCTTCTTTGCACATCCTGTATCCAATAGTTTTTATCAATTCCAAAGTGCTGAGCTATTCCATATCCGGCAACTAGAAAACCGGAAATTAAAGATACTTTAATTAGTTTTTTAACCTGGCTTTTATTAATATTGCTCACAATAATCCAATACAAAAGCGAGTATGAGATAGTGCTTAATAGTCCTTGGTGAAATCGGGAATAATATCCCCAAAAAGAAGTTTGGGGATGAATTGAGATAAGGGTTGAGAATAATTGGCTTAAAAAAAATAAAATTAACGGAATATCCAGAAACGATCTTTTAAAGATAATTCTTTTTTCAACAATCATTCTGATTGCCCACAAAGCAGAGAGCAGGGAGACAGCTAGAAGGGTTAAAGAAAATTTATTTAATTCAAATAGTTCGGAATTCAGGGGAGTGAAAAAAAGAGGAAGCAAGAATAGATATCCCGCCAGAAGGTAAAAAATGGAGTTTTGTAATTTTTTTCCTTGGATCATTTTAGGAAACAAAGATGCCAATAATGGCAAAAAACATTATAGCTGTGGTTAGCCAACCTAAAACATTCTGCCAGAGGGGAGTGGTGTATTTCCCGATAACTTTTGGATTATTAACCAGAAGCAGAATAATAATAATCAAAAAAGGTGTCAAAAAGCCGTTAAAAACTTGGCTATAAAAAAGAGCTTTAATGGGAGAAATACTGCTCAGAGAAATAGCCAGTCCGCACAAAAAAGCGGCGCTTAAAGCTGAATAAAATCCTTTAGCTTTGTTGGGTTTATGGTTTAACCCTTTTTTCCAGCCAAAAGTTTCACTGATGGCGTAAGAGTTTACGGCAGCCAAAACAGGTATTGCCAGAAGTCCAGAGCCTATTATCCCAATGGCAAAAAGAATTTCCGACATTGGTCCCGCTAGAGGGCGTAAGGCTGCAGCCGCATCTGCGGCTGTATTAATACTTTGTCCTTGAGAAAAGAATAGGTTTGCTGTAGTGATGATAATAAAATAGCTGATAGTGTTTGAAATAATAAATCCGAGAGAATTTTGAGAAAACTCATAATTTGCATCTTTGACAGTCGGTTTGTCTTCGATTTCTTGAGTTACTTGCCAATAGAACAAATATGGAGCTATTGTAGTGCCCAAAAAACCGACAGCGGCAATGAAATATTTGCCACTAAAAGTTATGGTGGGAATAAAAGTTCTTGTTATAACCTCACCCCAATCAGGCTGTACTTTTATGCCGGTAATGACATAGGAAACAAAAACCAAAGAAAGTAAGGCCAGAATCTTAGAAAAAGAATGGTAGCTGTTGAAAACAATTACAAACCATATAAAAAGAGCGATCAAAGGCAAAACAAAAAGAAGGTCTATTCCAGGGAATACAAGTTTTAAAGAAGCGGCGATGGCGGCAAAGTTGGCTCCGAGGGTGGCGGTATTTGCAGTTATGAGGAGCAAGAGAATGGCAACAGAGAGTTTTTTGCCATAAATTTCTTTTGTGATTTGAGCTAATCCTTGTTTTTTGACATCTCCGATTTTGGCGCACAATGATTGAATGTTGATCAACAAGGGTGTTGCCAAGGGAACAAGCCATAACTGGGTCAGACCGGTCGTGGCTCCGACAATTGAATAGGTAGTTATACCAGAGGGGTCATTGTCAGCCGCACCTGTAATAATTCCGTGAGTAAACTTTTTCCAGGAGATTTTCTCCCTTCTTTTTTTCATTGAAATAATTATACATATACTAAGCCAACTAGTCAGCATGCTATACTGAAGTTGAGCATGAATTTGGTTCAACTTCAAAATATTAACGAGATTATAAATTCCTTTTTAAGTTTTGACCTGGCAATTGATATCGGCAGTGTCAATACTAGGATTTATGTAAAAAATAAAGGAATGGTGGTTAGGGAGCCAACAACAATTTCAAGACAGAAAAAAAGAGGAGGGTTGGGAGAGGTGTTGGCGGTGGGGAAAAAGGCAGAGAGAATGAGAGGAAAACAGCCTGCAACCATTGAGATCATCAATCCCATTCAAAACGGAATTGTTGTTGATTTTGATTCAGCCTATAGAGCCTTAGACCATTTCTTTGGTATTGTCAGAGAATTGCCTAGCCGTTTTCCCAAGCTGGTGGGTCCGAGAATTGTTGTGGGTATTCCCACTATTGCCACTGAGGTGGAAAGAAGAGCTGTAAAATCTTTACTCGAAAGAGTTGGAGGTAGAGAGATTTTTTTGGTGGAAAAGCCGCTATTATCGGCTGTGGGAGTTGGTTTGTCTGTTCAGGATTCAGGAGGAATTTTTTTAATAGATATGGGAGGAGATACCACTGAAATTGCTGTTATTTCTCTTTCAGGAATTGTAGTGGGTCAGTGTTTAAAAGTGGGAGGTAAACAGGCCGATGATGCCTTGGTAAATTTTATCCGCTTAAAATATGGAGTATTAATCGGTCCGCAAACTGCCTGTCAAATTAAAGAAAAAATTGGTAGTCTTGCTCCGTCTAAACAAGAAAGTTCAATTGTGATTAG
>DIVO01000025.1 GCA_002428285.1 Patescibacteria group bacterium UBA6130
CAAGGGGTATTTTTTAGAAAAGGAGCCAAGAAAATAGCTCAAAAGCTGGATATTTCAGGTTGGGTAAGAAACCTTTCCACCGGAGAAGTTGAAGTGCTGGCAATTGGTAATGAGGAGGCTATTAACAGCTTTACTAAGTGGTTGAAAATTGGTCCAAAATTTGCAAGAGTAGACAAATTGGAAATATTATTTTGGCGAGAAACAAACAAAGCAAATGGCAAGTTTCAAATCAAACCCGATTTCTGAAATCTGCTTCGGACCAATAAGAAGTTCCCATGTAAACAATGTCAACACCTGACTGCTCAAGAAGTGAAAGATGCTCTTTCTTAACTCCTCCGTCCATTCCAATCTGGAAACCAGCCTGAAGGTCTTCTCTTAAAGCAATTAGTTCATCGAGCTTTGTCATAACCGAAGAATCAAATTCTTGACCTGAAAAACCTGCTTTAACAGATAAAAGTAAAACCATATCGGCATTATAAACAGCATCAGGATTAAGATCGGCTATGGAAGTAGGCAGATCAACAGCCAAACCCGCCTGAATACCCTCACATTTTACCCGATCAATATAATCCAATTGGCTATCCATCTTCTCGATATGAGCTGAAATTCTCTGGGCAAAAATCAGATTACACCTCTCTATCCAAGAAAAAGGATTATCAACCATCAAATGGAGATCCCAATAATAACTCTCGTTAAAATTATTGTTTAATTCTTCTAAAGGAAAGGTTTTGTTGTCAGCAAATTTTCCATCTACCACATCAATTTGCACCCAATTGTCTTTTCCTTTCAAATATTCCAATTTTTGCTTTAACTCACCAACACTTGCGGTCAAAATCGTAGGTATTATTTCCATATTACATTATCAATAATTATTTAGCTTTACTCATCATTTTGGCTAATTCCAACAAACGGCAGGAATACCCATACTCGTTATCATACCAAGCGGCGATATGAATCATGTCATCTGATAAAACTTGAGTGATGGGAAGATCAACTATAGCAGAAGCAGGATTGGCAATAATATCTGATGAAACCAAAGGTTCATAAGACACTCTAACGATACCAACCATTTGTGAAGAAGAGGCATCTTCCAAAAGACTGTTTACCTCATTGATCGTGGTTTTTTTGTTCGTTTTAAAAACAAAGTCAGCATAAGATCCACAGGCTACAGGGACTCGTATAGCTGAGGCCGCAAACCTTCCTTCAACTTCCGGATATGCTGCTATAACCGCTTTAGCTGCCCCCGTTCCTGTGGGAATAATATTGATGGCACCAGCCCTAGCTCGACGCAAATCCTTACCGGAATCATCAACCAGTGTCTGTGTAGAGGTATAAGCATGTACTGTAGTCATAATACATTCTTCAAATCCTAAGCCCTCATCAATAATCTTTACTATTGGGGCAACGCAGTTTGTTGTACATGAACCATTTGATACTAGGTTCTGACCATTATACCGCTTATCATTTACTCCCAAAATAAAAACGGGGATTGAATCGTCTTCCGGCGGAGCTGAAATTATTACTTTCCCGGCACCCCCTTTAAAATGACCTTCCGCTGATTTATCTGTAAAAACACCTGTACACTCTAAAACAATATCAACATCATAATCCCTCCAACGAATTTTACTTGGGTCTCTTTGAGCCAAAACAGATATTTCCTTCTCAGTAGTTATTATCCGGCCAATTTCTTCTCCGAGTTTGGGGTCTGAGGCTTCAATTCTACCGGGAAATCTTCCATAAACAGAATCGTACTTAAGCATATGGGTCCAGCCTTCTACATCCATTGAACCCGATGTATTAACGGCCACTACCTCTAATTTGTCACGGTAATTTCCCCACCAAGCACGGAAAGCGGTTCTCCCAATACGCCCAAATCCATTGATTGCTATTTTTACTTTTGCCATCTTATCTCAGACTACATCCTATACCGGCAACTTGTCAAAATTATAATCAATCTAATACTGCAAGGGTATTTTTCTTCAAAAAATACAGCATTGCTCCTCCACCAACTGAAACATAATTAAAAGAATTCCATAGATTAAGCCTGCTTAAAATTCTGTGGGTATCTCCTCCTCCTGCCACCTTAAAAGCTTTTGTTTCGGCAACTGTCTTGGCAATTTCATAGCTACCCAAGCTATTATGATCTTCTTCATATACTCCCATTGGACCTGCCCAAAGTATAGTTTTTGCTTCACCGATATGTTTTTTAAAATCCATAATCGATTCCCTAGTAATATCCTTGCCCTCTTTATTCAGCTTGGCAACAACAATATTGTCAGGAACATTTTTTATCATGGAAGGAAGCTTTCCTCCTAACAAAACTTTGTCAGACCAACTACTTAGAAAATCAATGTATTTCAATTTATCATCTTTACTTCCACCCAAAACTGATACTATTGGCCTTGGGGCTTCTTTTTTTAACCAATTCAAAGATGCCATTTCACCTTCAAATCTTATCCCTAAATAATAGGGTAAATATTGTTTTAAACCGGTAATTGAAGCATGATCCCTGTGGGAAACACCAAATGCTTCATTTATACAAATGTCACCTAAAAGGGAAAGTTTCTTGGCAAATTCCGAACTATTATTTTCTTCCCCCTTGTCATATCTTAAATTCTCCACAATTCCAAAATTTGAAGAAGAGACATGTAAAAGTTCATTTAATTTAATTAAGCTGCAATTGGATACATTTTTATCAAACCATTCACAAATTGGAGACAAAGACAGTTCTTGCTCCTGATCCTTTGGACGTCCAAGATGACCAAGTAAGATAATTTTTTCAACCTTCTGGGCTTTTAAATAATTAATTGTAGGAATTGCCGACCGAAGACGAAAATCTTCATCAACTACCAGCCGACCCCCTTCTTTTCTTAAGTCCACATCACAGTCTATTCTCACTACGGCTCTTTTCCCCTGTAAATCTTTAGCTTCTGAGAGATAATTCATTATTTATTTTTTTCGATGTCTAATATTTGTTTAATTCTTCTATCATGATTCTGAGTTGGTTCATATTCCACTTTCAAAAAAATCTCAGTTATTTTTTTAGCTTTTTTATAAGACAAGAAGGATGCAGGAAGAGCAAGTATATTTATATCGTCGTCTTCTCTGGCTGATTTAATCTGCTGAGCCCCAAATCCCAAACCACACCTGATTAAACGATATTTATTTGCAACAACATCAACTCCCACTCCCGAACCGCAAGCAACAATACCAACACAAGAATTTTCGTTTTCCGATACTTTTTTAGCTACTTCAGAAGCAAAAATCGGGTAATCATCTTCTTCATCGAGTTCAGTATTTCCCAGATCTTCAAATTCCAAACCCCATTGTCTCAACCACATTTTAATCTCTTCTTTTAAATGAAATCCCTTATGATCTGCCCCTAAGTAGATCATTGAGAAAATGCTCCCGCAAAATCTTTAAGTGCTTTTTTAGGGTCTTTTGATAAAACTACTCCAGAACTAATCAATACCCCATAAGCTCCTAATTCGAGCGATTTCTTAACATCATCAGCTGATTTTATTCCAGCTCCTACAACTACCTTGTGATTTTTTAATATTTCAACAACATCGCCAACAACTCCTGGTTTTGCCTTAGACACAGATACTTCTCCGCCGATCAACTCCGGCGGTTCATAAGCAAAATAGTCAGGAACAGGCTTTAAACTTTTTGCCCAACTTGCTGCCTGCCCTCTGGATTTTAAACAAACCATCAGTTTGAATGAAGATAACTCATTTGGTCCCTTTTTAACTACAGATAAAATCTGCCTAATCTTACCAGGGGAGAGAGGTTTCTCAGAATGGTTCAGCAAGCTTCCTCCAAAACCATTTAAGCTTGCTTCCAAGGCAGATATGTGACCAGTAAAAGGACCCTTAAGTTTCTCATCAATGCTCTGAAGCCAAGCTCCTGAAGAATTTTTGGGAGCAAAAGGTGATAAAACGGGAATAATTTTTATCCCTGTCTCTTTTGATACTGTATCGATAAGATCAATAAGTTTATAACTATCTTCCCAAGACTCTCTATAAATCTTAAAATTTACCCAAATCATATTAAAATATTATCACAACATCACCCGACAAATCACTGGGATTGCCAATATTCGATATCCTTTTGTAAAACAACATTTCTATTAATACTAACAATTGTAATTGAACCGGTAGCTGTGGGAAATTTATTTAAATCATCTAAAGGCCTTTCTTGGAGAAATAGAACCAAACTTCTTATCAAATCCTGATGGGAAACAACAATCGCTTGTTCATATGGTTTCTTAGCAAATTCTTTCACCCATTCCGCAATTCTAGTTTGAACACCTGAAAATCTTTCTCCAGTGGTAATTGACGAGGGAGCAAATAAATACTGATCCCAAATTTTCTTTTTTATCAAATCTGTCTTAACTATTCCCTGCCAACCGATATCTCCTTCAATTATCTTTTCTTCCTTAACAATTTCAACATCGGGAAAAAAAGTTTGAATAATTTTTGCGGTTTGAACGGTTCGCAGTAAAGGGCTAGTTATAATAATTTCCGGTTTAGCTCCCAAACTATCTAAATATTCCCCCGCCTTTTCTGCCTCTTTTATCCCTATTTTACTTAACCTAAACCCAGAAAGCCTTCCGTAAATTAGCCCTCTAGGGTTAAATACATCTCCATGCCTGACCAAATAGATTTTCATCTTCCTAATCCAATTACGTCATACATATTGGTTAAGGTTTTTGATGAAGTCGGTTTAACTTTACTAAGCCCTTTATCCAATATCTCGTCAATATATTTCATATCTGAAGTAACCTTGCTGTACTTTTCCTGAAAACTTTTTAAAAACTCTGCAACCACATCTGCAAGATCGTTCTTAAACTCTTTATAACCCTTGCCCGCATATTCTTCTTCTATATCAGAAACCTCTTTGCCAGACAAGCATGAATATATTGTTAAAAGATTAGAAATAGCTTTTTTATTGCCAAGATCAAATTTTACAAGATTATCGGAGTCGGTAACTGCAGTCATGATTTTTTTTCTGGCAGAGTCTATATCGTCAAGGAGGTCTATAGTTCCGTTTTGATCAATATCAGACTTACTCATTTTATTTTCAGGATTTTGCAGCGACATAATTCTTGCCCCTCCGGTTAATAGTTTCGGCTTAGGCAAAGTAAAAACCTCTCCATATTTTGAATTAAATTTTTCAGCAAGATCTCTGGCTAACTCAATATGCTGAACCTGATCATCACCCACAGGCACCTCATCGGTTTGATAAAGTAAAATATCTGCTGCCATTAATACCGGATAATTAAATAAGCCAACACTGGCAAGCTCTTTAACATTTTCACTTTTTGATTTATATTGAGTCATTCTTGATAATTGACCCATTCCTGTATAACAATCAAGTATCCAACAAGCAACAGTATGATCTGAATTTTCAGATTGAACAAAAATCGAGGACTTTTCGGGGTCAACTCCTGCGGCGAGATATAAAGCTGTAATTTCCTTAGTTCTTTTTTTTAGCATTTTCGGATCTTGAGGCACGGTTATGGCATGCAAATCCACAATACAAAAAATACAATCGTTGCCTTGGTTTTGAATATCAATCCACTGGTTGATGGCTCCAATATAGTTACCTAAGTGTAGGTTACCACTGGGCTTAATGCCCGAAAATATTTTCTTGCTCATGATAAAAAATTATACCTTACTTTCTATGAAATCAAAGTAACTTTTTATATATTTTAGTTACTTTATAGGAAATTTTTCTAAAGTTGTATAGATTGCGCCTTTATTGGTAATCTTGCTCTCAATCATCTCAAATTGAGTAACAGTAAAAACCTGTTTATTTTCTAAAAGCTTATTGGCTTTTTCGACCAATTTCCCATCAATCTCGATTGGCTCTTTGGCTTTTGCAATCGTTACATGTGGCATAAAAAAACTTTCAGAATACAAACCTGCTTTCTTAGCCTGTTTGGAAATTTCTTTAACAAGCATTTCCAACACCTGCACCTCTCCGCCAACATCTACCCAAAAAGTTTTTGGGGTTTTTATTGAAGGAAAAGCTCCAATTTTGTTTGGATACAAATTAAATCTTTTGCTGCTGCCAGCAACGTTAAACAAAATTCCCTTTAGTTTTTCAATTTTTTTCCTATCAATGTAACCGGCAAAAAATAAAGTAAGATGTAGAGAAGCTGGGTCAACCCATTTGACTCTTCTTTTGCCTAACTCGGTAAAAAGGGTTTCATCTATCTGGAATAATTTCTCACCCATTCGCCTGGGGAATCTGATTCCAACATAAATCCTTTTAGTGCTCATTTGTCTTTTATTCATATCTAAGAGCCTCAATAGGTGAGAGCATGGCTGCTTTTCTTGCCGGGGCAACACCAAAGACAATGCCAATTATTGAAGAAACCCCAAAAGACAATGCAACCGACCACAAAGTAACATGTGAAGGAAAAAAGTTATTTATAAGAACTGACACTCCAAAGCCAATAACAACTCCAATCAACCCACCAAATAGAGACAGGGCTGTTGATTCGCATAAAAATTGAAACAGTATGTCTTTATAAGTTGCTCCTACCGCTTTTCTTAGTCCAATCTCTTTAATCCTTTCGGTTACGGATACAAACATAATATTCATAATTCCAACACCTCCGACAACTAAAGATATCGCCGCAATTCCTGCTAAACCTAAAGTCAAAGTTCCTAGGATATTTCCTATTATTGATAGTATTTGGGTCTGGTCGAAAACAGAAAAATCATCATCATATTTTCTTGACAGAACCACCCCTATCTCTTCTTTTGCTTTCTCAATCACTTCGTCTGAAGAGACTACCGCCACTAAGGTCAGAAAGTCATCCTGTCCTGTTATCTCAAAGGCTGTGGTGTAAGGAATATAGGCAACATTATCTATATTCTGCCCTAATCCGGCTGCGCCTTGTCCCATCTCTTCAACTAAACCGATTACCCGAAAACGGTCTTCCCCGATGGAAATAGTCTCTCCAATTGGACTATCTTCAGAAAACAAATCTTTTTTAATCTGATATCCTACAACTGCGACTTTTGCCTTTCTATCTTCTTCAGCGCTGTTGAAAAATCTTCCCTCTACCAAGTTAATATTCATAGCTTTTTCTGCATCTACAGTTAAACCACTGACTTCGGAAAAAATTTCTTCCTTGCCGTAGGTTATCACATCACTCGCCTGAACCAAGGGAACAATCGTATCTATTTCTTTAATAGTTTGCAAATCTCTTATGTCTTCAAATTCAAACCTAATAGTTCCTGAAGAAAATCCTTGAGCAAAATTTTGCCCTCCTTCTCCACTCTGACCTGGAGTTATATAAATAAGATTAGATCCCAAACTTTCGAATTGACCTTTAATATAATGTTGTAAACCTGCGCCAATAGAAACCAAAAGGATAACACTAGTGACTCCAATTATTATTCCGAGCATGGTTAAAAAAGACCTAGTTTTATTCCTCTTGAGCTGAGTGAAGGATAATTTTATAAAGGGAGAAAAATTTAATTTCATAGAGATTTAACCACCTTTCCGTCTTTAAGATATATTTTTTTCTTTGCTAAAGCCGCTTGCTGAGGATTATGGCTAACTAAAATTAAAGTTTTATTTAGTTTTTTATTTAATTCAAGTAAAAGATCCATAATTTCCCCGCCGGATTTCGAATCTAAATTTCCTGTTGGTTCATCGGCTAAAATAATTTTCGGATCACATATCAAAGCCCTAATTATTGCAACTCTTTGCTGTTCCCCTCCCGATAACTGATTGGGAAAATGATTCATTCTGTCTTCCAAATCAAACATGACAAAATGCTCAACCGCCCTCTTCCTTGCATCTTCCATATCAAGACTATCGTTGTACCAAGCCGGAAGAAGAACATTATCCATGGCTGAAGTACGGGATAATAGATTAAATTGCTGAAAAACAAAACCAATTGTCTGATTTCTTAATCTTGCCAGTGAATCATCTGATAAACCAGAAATATCTTTGCCCAATAATTTTATCCGTCCATGTGAAGAACGGTCTAAAAGACCTATCATATTCAAAAGAGTTGATTTTCCAGACCCCGAATCTCCAATAATAGAAATAAAATCACCCTCCAAAATTTTAAATGACACACGATCAAGGGCAGTAACCACGCTATCTCCCATCTGATATTTTTTACTGATTTTTTCCGCCTCGATTACAGAATTATTCATTTATTTGAAGAGTGCTACTCCAACACAATCTCATCACCCTCATCTAAGCCTGACAATATTTCGACTCTCTCGTCAGTTTCCAAACCAATTGTTATATCTTTTTTAACTTTTTGGCCATTCTTCAAAACATATACCCAAACATTTTTTGTCCCATGTAACGGCTCAATGGGCAAAGAAAGCACATCTGCTTTCTTTTCTAAAACCACCTCTCCATCACCCTCCATCCCCAATTTGAATTTTAAATCGCTATTGCCTTCATTAAAAGATACCTTAACCTCATACTTTGGACTTCCAGTAGCGGCAATTGGAGCAAAAGCCACATCAATAACTACACCTTGTTTACTATCGGCGAAAGCATCGAGATTAATTTCAACTGGCATGCCAACACTAATATCAGATATATCCTCTTCGTCAACCTCAAGAGAGAAATATATGCTTTCAGGATCTATTACAACAAATCTTGCTTGCGAAGGGGTAATATTTACTCCAGCCAATGGTGAATCTGCCTCAACAACTATGCCGCTAATAGGAGAGTATAGGGTGGAATTTTTTAGGGCAATATTAGCAAGTTCAACAGCGATAACTGAATTATCAACATTAAACTGGCTAGTTTCCAAATCCCTGCGAATTCCATCGCTCAATTCAAACCAATGATTCCAATAATCAATTTCGCCTGATGTTTGCTCAAAATCCCATCTGCTGATTAAATAATCATTCAATTCTTTTTGCAGCTGTTTTTGTAACTCCTGCTTGTCTAAAGATGCAATTGCTTGAAATCTCTCAACCCTATCTCCCTGTTTAGCTCCTACCCAAACAAGCCTTCCTGATGTTTGGAACTGCAATACTGCCTGTGTCCTGGCCG
>DIVO01000017.1 GCA_002428285.1 Patescibacteria group bacterium UBA6130
TTGCTTTTCGGATTAAGCACTCTGACAGTATTTATGATTTTGCCCTATTCCTGGCCAATCTGGAAAATTATGCCGATATTACAGCAGATTCAATTTTCCTGGAGATTTCTTGGAATTGCCGCCTTGTTGATATCCTTATTATTTGCCTTTTTAGTAAAAGATATCGAGAATAAATTTTTAAAAATTTTAATTTTTTCCTTAACCGTAATTTTGGCATTTATCGGCAACCGTAACCACTTGCTTCCTCAACCGGTTTCTGTGCAAATCGTTTATCAATATGATGATTATGAAAATCTTCATCCACATAGATTTTCAACAACCACCTTGGGAGATGATGTCATTAGTGTTTATTCAAATAAAGCCTGTAATTTCGATACCCCTACGATTAGTTTAGAGGGTTCTAAGGATGTTCCCTCTTTCCAAATATTAGAAAAGAACAACAGTCACTTTAACTTACTAATTGATAATACAAATCTTGAGAACCCATTAAACGATAAGAGAATCATATTCGCTTTAGAATATTTTCCTGAAATTCATAATATTTTTGTTAATGGAAAAATAGTTGAAACTCAAAATTGTTCAGGAAGGGTTTGTATTGATCTTTCTGAACTAAGTAAGGGATCAAATTTTGTCGAATGGAGATTAGGGCAAACGCAAATTCAGAGGTTATCCAATTGGATTACAGTAGTTGCATTTATTGTTTGGCTGGTAATCTTATTATTTGTATTTTTTCCAAGATTAGCTATGCAAAAAAAATATCTACTTCTGATTATTCCGGCTATAATCTTTATTTATTCAAGACAAATTGATCAGAGCAATATAATATTTAATTGGGATCAGGAAAGGGATGCACTAGCAGTTCGTCAAATTATCCAAGACCATAAAATTTGGCTTATAGGACCTAGGGTATTAGGTCCGTCCGGGTTTTATCTTCCTCCATACTTTTTTTATTTGCTACTGCCGTTTTATTTTTTAACCAACCTTGACCCTCAAGCTTTAATCTTATTTTTACACTCATATAATTTTATATTCTTTTTGGCATGTGTATTCGTTTTAAACAAGGTGATAAATTTTAAAACTTCGGCTATCTTCCTTGCTTTTTGGACCTTATCACCTTTGACCATATCTATGGATAGAATTTCCTGGAATCCACTACTGATACCATTACTTTTTATTTTTCTTCTTCTAAGTCTTTATGCGTATCATCATTCAAAACAAAAACAGAAATATGCCCTGGTTAGCGGTCTAATTTTTGGTTTAGGATTATCGTTTCATGTCCAATTTCTATTGCTTCTGCCCCTGATTTTAGTTTTTATCAGAAAATCTAGAGAGTTAATGATTGTGTTTGCCTCTATATTGGTTATTTTTTTGCCAATATTATTATTTGATTTTAGACATAATTTTTTAAATATAAATTTAGCTTTAGGAATGATTGGCTCTGCTCATAGCAAGGATTATCTTTCCTTTTTTCCGGTGTTAAGAAATTTTATGTCTCAGTTGTTTTCTTTAAACTTAAACATAAATTCGACATTTTTGATCTATCTCTTCTTGCTTCTGATATCTGTTATCTTGCTTAAATATTCAAAAAATGATTTTGAAAAACTTCTTCAAAAAGGCATTATTTCCGTTTTACTGCTTACCCCGGTTGTATTTGGCTTCTGGGGGCAAAGACCTTCTGAATATTATTTTAATTACCTGGCAATAATAGTTTTTTTAAATTTATCATTATTAACCGTCAAGGTATTAGAAAAATATTTCAGAAATAGCATATTTTTATTTATTATCGTTTTCACTCTACTTTATATTTTTTTTCCGCCTAGCTTAATTCACAAATCATGTGATTCTATAGAAAGCAAAAAAACTCCGGTCAGCTTACTCAAGGGACTTAAAACATCAAAAGAATTTCAGATATCATTTGATTTAAACTCAGGACAAGATACTGGATTTAGGTATCTCCTTGAAACAAATAATTTGAATGATGCTAGATCCGATACTCCTTTGGTTGAGTTTACCAGTAAGGATAAAAATGAAGGTCAAAGTTTTAATTTCTGTTGGGGAAACCTATATTTTCCCAACGATCTTCTTAAAATTGAAAAACAGTAGAGATTAACCATACAATCAGTTAAAATTACAAGTGTTTAAGGGTTATTAATATTTCACGTTCAAGATGGCTGAAAGAAAGGATAGTATGAAAAAATTATCTATCGTTATTCCTTGTTACAATGAAGAGGAAAACCTAAAAGCAGGAGTATTAAAAGAGGTTAATGATTACCTTGAAAAACAAAAATACCCTTGGGAAGTTATAATTTCTGATGACGGATCATCTGACAATAGTTTAAGTGTTGCTCAGAATTTCATTCAACAAAACAAATTAAATAATTTTCGTGTCTTAAAAAACAAACATGGTGGCAAACCCTGGGCTGTATGGAAAGGCATTGAGTCGGCTACAGGAGATATAGTCCTCTTTACAGATATGGATCAGTCAACTCCAATCAGTGAAATATCCCAATTACTACCATGGTTTGAAAAAAACTATGAGGTAGTTATCGGCTCCAGAGGAACAACAAGAAAAGATGCTCCTCTATTTAGAAAATTAATGGCATACTCCTTTTTAACCTTAAGAAGAACCATCTTATTAAGTGATATCGAGGACACGCAGTGTGGTTTTAAGGCTTTTAAAATTGATGTAGCAAAAAAGATATTCCCCAAACTTCAATTTTTTCAAGAAGTTGATAAAGAGGTCAAAGGCTGGAGGGTTTCCGCTTTTGATGTTGAACTTCTGTTTTTAGCCCAAAAAAATGGTAACAAAATTAAGGAAATAAAGGTTGCCTGGAAAGATAGAGATCTGGCTAGTAAAGGTAAGAATAAAAACTTTTTAAAAGAATCTAAAGATATGGCAAAAGAAATGTTAAGGGTTAGAATGAATGATTTTAGAGGAAGATACGAAAATTAATTTATGAAAATTATTGCTCTTCTAGATAGCAAGGTTAGCAGAAAATGGTTAATTGCAATTGTTTTTCTTTTTTTATTGCTTTTTTTATTCAATTTAACAATTCTTCCCATTTTCTGTGATGAGGCAATTTATATCCGCTGGGCGCAAATAATTAAAAATGAACCAACCTTGCGTTTTATTCCCCTAACTGACGGCAAACAGCCTTTATTTATGTGGCTAAATGCAATAACATTTTCGTTTTTTAATAATCCCTTATTTGCCGGTAGAATTATATCCGTAATTGCAGGACTGATTAATCTGTTTGGAACAGCATTATTGGCAAACAGACTATTTCCCGAATATAAAAAGAGTATTTTTTATCTGACAGCATTTCTTTTTATGTTTTCGCCATTTGTATTTTTCTTTAGCAGAATGGCTCTTGCAGATAGTTTACTTTCAAGCCTTCTCACTTGGTCTGTCTTAATGGCATTAATATATGCTGATACTAATAAAATAATTTTTTCATTGTTTTCAGGTGTGTTGCTCGGACTTGCATGGATAACCAAAAGTCCGGCTATATTTTATGCAGTTTTAATACCTTTGGTCTTTGCTTTTATATATCTAATAAAAAACACAAAACGATTCAAGCAACTTTTCCTAAGTAGAGACATGCTAATCAAATTGTTTGGATTATCTTTTATTCCCATCATAGCTTTTGCAATTTTCAATTTTCTGAGAGTTGACCAAAGCTTTCACATGATCGCCTTAAGAAATAAAGATTATATTTTTCCAATAAGCGAGATCCTTAAACATCCGCTTAATCCCTTAATTCCTCATCTTAAAGACGCCTGGCGCTATTACTATGGATATTTGACCTTACCGGTAGCTTTTCTGGGTATATTTGGTATTATCGGCTCTCTGATTAAAAAAAATGCCCGAGTTAATTCTCTTATATTGTTGTTATTTTGGTTTACTCCTTTAGTTGCTCAATCAGCAGTTGCAAAGGTGTTTACTGCCAGATATATATTTTTTACCGTTCCATTTTTTCTAATATATTGCGCTTTTGGTTTGAATTTTATTTTTGAAGAGTTAAAACTAAAGATCCAAGCAAGGTTTATTATTCTGATGTTAGTTGTAATTTTGCCATTAAATTTTATTCGTTTATTGATTTTTTCTCCTGAAAAGGCACCATTACCTGTGGATGAGAAAAACGGTTACCTGCAAGATTGGACAGCAGGACAAGGAATAAAACAGATTGCTGATTATATTACCGATAAGTCAAAGGAAAACAAAGTTATCGTTAGCACCGAGGGTTACTTCGGTACTTTACCGGATGGTCTGCAAATATATGTAGAAGGCAATAGTAATATCATTGTAATAGGTTATACAGTTCCCATAAATGAGATACCTGATGCTTTAAAAAATGCT
>DIVO01000019.1 GCA_002428285.1 Patescibacteria group bacterium UBA6130
TTTTTGACTAGAGAATTTGCCGAGTGTGAGGATATCGGAGAAAGGATAGTTGAGAGCAATTCGGATTATTGGTTCATGGCAAGACTAAAGGATGTCGTTGGGCATGATGTTTTTTGGCAATCTGTTGAAGGAAGAGGTGTGGGAAAGGAGAGAAAATAACATTGGAACATGATAGAAGATTAATCGATAGATTAAAACAGTCTCAAATTTCAGAGGACGGTATAAGAGAAATTTTATTAGCAGAAGATTTATATTTTTCGGATGATTCTGTGAGAAATATTGCATACGGGTTAATGATATTTAGAGAGAGCGTTGGAGAATTATTCCGGGAGCCATTTCTTATTTATGGATCTACTGCAAAGGGTACGGCAGGTGTTGAGCCTAAAATTCAAGAGATCCAATATTGGGATGATCTACACTTTTGGGGCAGTACATTTCGAATTTATGGAAAAAGCGATCTTGACATAAGATGTATTGCTCGAAATCCCAAAGATGTATTTGACACTATAACCAAATCGAAAGACATTCTTTCTCCTTTTACTCTTGGGTCAGCTGGTATAAGAGTGGATAGTGAGGAGAGTGTTAAAGAAGACATCCTACGAACAAATACACCGTCATTTTATAGGAGGTTATTACTTTTAAATTCACTAATAGTTTTTAGTGGTCAAGATACTGTGGCTACACTTACAGAATTAGGTAGGGATTATCTTACGCAGGATGATATTAACTATGAGAAGGAAATGGGAGAGGTGAGGGCAATTGTAAGAAGTAAGCTGGAGACTTCGGAAGCAGTATTTCTAGATTCAAGAGAACTAAATAAAAGATTTCCGGTATTTTATTCTGAAGCGAATTTGATTATTAAAAACTTTCAGAGAACACATTCTTTTAAAATTTCATTTAGCTTGAGAGAAAGTTCACTTGTAGTCGTCAAAGCAGGCAGCATGGATGAATGCTTACAATTTAATTCAGCCATTTATGAAAACTCCAAAACTTCTTTTGGAGATATATGTAGAGCAATTGATAACAATACAGAAAAAAACATGTAAGTTTGGAGTTTTGTCTAATCAAGTGATAATATACTAGATATGAAAAGTGTAGTAATCTGTGGTAGTAGAAGATTTAAATCTAAAATAAGAAGTTTCGCAAGAAAACTCAAAGAGAATAACATAGTCGTCTATGAGCCTTACCTTCATGAAGGTAGGGACGAGTGGGATAAGTTCTCACAACAGTATAAACAATTCATAGCATTAGGACTTACTCACGATCATTTTTATAAAATTCGCATGGCTGATGTGGTTTTTGTATACAACAAGGATGGGTATTCGGGCTTCAGTACTACTTTAGAGATTGGTTACGCTGTTGCGCTTGGGAAACCTATATATGTCTTATCAGAAAGAGATGAGGAGCTGTGTCGTAAAGTCCTTTTCCGAGGAGTGCTTAAGACTTCAAAAGAATTAGTAGAAAAGCTGAGGTAAGAATTATCATTTTTCTTAAAATAAAATGACACTAAACAAGCAGAATCGGGCTTTTTAAAAGCTTACAACTGCTTTGTGTCCTGTCTCAAAAGATTCGTACACAACCTCAGCGTCCAGCATTTATTGTTATAATCACTCATAGTGGATATTTTAATCGGTACTAAAAATAAATATAAAGCGACAGAGATGGTGTCTTTATTAGAAAAACCTCCCAACATAAAAATCAAATTTCTAGATGGGTTAAATTTAAACATTAAAATTGAAGAAGATCAAAAGACTCTAAAGAAGAATGCGGAAAAGAAGGCTATTGAAATATCCAAACTAACTAATTACTACGTTATTGCTTCAGATGGTGGTGTAGATATTCCAGGATTAGATAAAAAATGGAATATCTTAAAAAATCAAAGAATTGTCGGAGAAAACAGAACCGATTTGGGAAAGGCAGATAAGTTACTTGACCTGATGAAGGGATTAAAAGGGGAGAAAAGAAAAGCTATCTATTATTTATCACTGGCTCTGGCGAAAAATGGGGTATTAATTTGGTCTACAGAACAAGTCTATGATAAGGGATATATTGTAAAAGAACTACCAGATAGACGAATACCTCAGTATTTGTGGATGAGTCATCTTTGGTATTACCCTCAATATAAAAAAGTATTTAATAAACTTATCGAGAGAGAAAAAGAAAAGGTTAGAAAGCAAGGGGAAGGAATAAAAAGAAGTTTACAATTAAAAATCAGGGAATTATTATCCCTATACTGATGAGGGGAGTCTATTTTACAGTCTTAAGGTTCGAATCTTCGAACTTAAAACTGGCGTTCTTGAAGGAATAATTGGGCTTCTTCAGGGATCTCGGTCACTGAGTACCACATCCTTGTTACGGAGCTAGGACTTGAATCTAGGCTTTCGCAATTTACGGGTCAATCCAGGTTCTTGTGTTATCGGTTCCTGAATCTCCTGATTCAACTGTATTTCCTGGGCTGTTTCCGGTTGTTCCTGGAGCATAGTTGGGACCATCTTGCTCAGGTACTGGATCATTTGTTTCACCGCCAGTTTTAACTTCTACTGTTTTAATGTCTTGAGTTGCTGGTCCACCAGCTGAGGTTCCGGGAGCAAACTGAATTGAACCACCTTCTATTACCACGCCAGCCTCTCCACCAGGTCCTGTTCCGGGTGCCCAAACATGCGCTACATCATTTAAAAACTCAGTTGCTCCTTCTGGCCCATTTACATCAATTACATGTTTTGCAACTTGATTTGCCACTTGTTCTTGAACCTGAATAACATTTTGTTTTCCTTCTTCATTAATATTTGTCTTAATTTCTTCCATGGTTCTTTGTTGTTCTATTGTTCTTTCGGTGACCTGACCTAATACATCTTCATTATTGGTTTTTCCTAATAAATCATTTTGTTTTTCTTTAATTTGCTGATAATTTTGTATCATGTTTTGAACTTTTTCATTGTTTTCTTTTTCAGCATAATCTTGCGCCATAACCAATCTCTTTTCTGCATGTTTTTCTAATACAACTACTTTATTTTCAACCCTGAAAGCAAAGAAATATTCAATACCTTCCTGAACTTTAACTACAATTGAATTTTCAGAGGTGAATACTTGTTGTAAATCAAGTGCTTGTGAAACTCGTGGAACGAAAAGACTTAAAGAAAAGAAAAGCATTGCCAAAAAAACATTTTTTATATTCATATTTAATGCTATATAATCGATTTTAAAAAATCAAATTAATATAATTAAGCTGGAATGATAGGGTAGAAATTTATGGTAATTAAGGACGGATTAGTTGAGTAGGAAAGCTTAGGAGCTTTTCATTTTTAAAATAGTGTGATTTATTAAAGTTAAATAAGAAGCCTAAAATAAATTGGTAATACGATCAGCATGTTTTATAATTATAAACAAGCATGAATATAGTAAAAGTAAATAATTTATCCAAAGAATTTAATGGTTTTAGGGCAGTTGACAACATTTCTTTCGAAATTAAAAAAGGGGAAATATTTGGTTTACTTGGACCTAATGGAGCAGGAAAGACCACGACAATAAGAATTCTAACCGGTATTTTAAAGCCAACTTCTGGTTGTGCAGAAATTAATAATTTTGATATCCAAAAAAATCCTTTAGAAGCAAAACAGTTAATGGGGATTGTCCCCGAAACAACTGAAGCATATCTTGATCTATCGGCTTACAAAAATTTGCTTTTTATTGGAGAATTGTATGGTTTAAATAAAAAGGATCGTGTCGAAAGAGCAAGCGATCTTCTTAAATTATTTGAATTGGAAGAAAGTATGAATAAAAAAGTTAAATTTTTCTCAAAAGGAATGCGGCAAAGATTGGTTTTAGCAATGGCTTTAATGAATGACTCAAAAATTATATTTTTAGATGAACCTACAAGTGGGCTGGATGTCAAAAGTGCAAGACTAATTAAAAGCTTAATTAAAAAATTAAATTCGGAAGGAAAAACAATTCTCCTAACTACACATAATATTGATGAAGCAAATCAACTTTGTGACAATGTTGCAATTATGAATTATGGAAAAATTGTTGCTATAAATACTCCCGAAAAATTAAAGGATACAATTCAAAGCGTATCTTCGGTGGAAGTATCTTTTGAAAAATTTGTTGATCCAAAAAATATTAAATTTGATGGTGTATCTAAAGTAGACAAAGAAGGAGATAAGTTGAAGTTTTACACTAGGCAACAGGAACAAGTTATTTTTTCTTTAGTAGATTATTCTAAATCTTCAAAAAATAAAATTGTTTCCCTAAATACTTTAAAACCTACCCTTGAAGATGTATTTGTTAAATTAACAGAAAGTAAAGAAAGCAATGTTTGATCAGTTAAAACGCTCTTGGGCCTTAACAAAAAAGAACCTCTCTGTTTATTTTTTAAGGGGTCCTGTGATAGTTTTTGGAATAATAATGCCTGCTTTTCTTTTTATTTCCTTCAGTCTTAAAAGACAAATTGCAGTAGAGTCATTAGTGCCAGGGCTTTTGTCGATGAGTTTGTTTTTTACTGTATCTTCAATAACTCCCGGGATTATGCCTTGGGAAACTAAAATGAGGACTTTAGAAAGAATAATTTCATCTCCTGTAAAATTGTGGGCAATAATTTTGGGTGATGTGGTTTCCTCTTTTATCTATGGGACTTTAATTACATCAATTATTTATCTTGTGGCTTCTTTATTCTTAGGATCTATTGTAATTAATATTCCCATACTTTTAGGAACACTTCTGGCTGCATTTTGTTTTTCATCTCTGGGAGAATTAATTTCCTCAATCCCTACAGATAACCCATCTAATGCAATGATGGTTTCAACCTTAATTAAATTTCCGTTAATTTTTATTAGCGGTATTTTTGTTTCAGTTGCCGAAATGGGAAGTTTGAAAACAATATCATATTTTTCACCTTTAACTTATTACACCGATTTGCTTAGAAGATTTATAGAAAATAAAGGTTATTTCTCTGTAAGCACTAATCTATTAGCACTTTTCATGTTCTCAATAGTATTCTTCGTTTTAGCGGTTTTGCTTCATAAAAAAAATATGCCGAAA
>DIVO01000004.1 GCA_002428285.1 Patescibacteria group bacterium UBA6130
TCCTGAAATTTCAATAATAGCCAGCATGTCGATAGAAAAATAATCAGGCATTTATTATCTTTACCTGATTAATCTGTTCTGCATCCAGTCAAGTATATCTTCGTATACTTTTTCTTTTCCGGTTTCATTCAATATCTCATGACGAAATCCTTCATAAAATTTCATCTGGATATCTGACACTCCTGCCCTTAAATAATCTTTATATACTCTTCTGACACCTTTGGTAAAATTGCCTACAGGATCTTTTTCTCCTGAAATCAGAAGAATCGGTAAATTTTTATTAACATTTTTTATATTTTTAAAACTGTTTACTTTTTCAATCCCATAAGCAAGATCCCTGAAAAAAGAAGCACTGAAGACTCCGCCACAGTAAGGATCTTCTATATATTTGTCTACATTCTCATTATTGGTACTTAACCAGTCATATTCAGTTCTGTTTGGCTTAAAACTTTTATTATATTTTCCAAAGGACATATCATGTAAAAGCTTACTTTTCCCATCTGCTCCTTTTTTACTGATTTCCAATTTGAATATAAGTTTTCCTATCTGTCCCATCAGTCCGAGACCACACCCTGTACCGGATAATATTATTCCTTTCAGGTCTCCGGAAATATGCTCGTCATTATTCAGTGCAATATCTCTTAATATAAATGTACCCATACTGTGCCCCAAAGCAAATAAAGGTATAACGGGATATTGATTTTTTGCTACCTGCTTCATTTTTAGAAAATCATTTACTATAATTTCCCAACCGTTTTCACTTGAAACAAAACCGACTTTATCCGGACTGCCCGCTGTTTTTCCATGTCCCCTGTGATCATTGGCAAATGCAGCAAATGAATTTTTATTTAAAAATTCTGCAAAATCATCATATCTTTCACTGTGCTCAGCCATTCCATGTGCAATAAGCAGAATTCCTTTGATTTCTTTTTCGGGGATCCATTTGTGATAATATATTTTTAATTTATCGTCAGTAATAAAATAATTAAGAACTTTTGACATATCAGACCCCTCGTATAATAAGACAATATGACTTGCCGTTTTCAATTAAAATCATTTATGATTTTAGTATCAATAGCAAGTCATATTAATATCAGAACTAAAATATATAAATAAATTTATCCAATTGATTAATATCGGAAAAATTTATTTGTGTTTAGATTAGTACCTTTTACTGCCGAAACTTCTCTGTGGTCTATCTTTCTGTGGACGAGCTTCATCAACGATTAAAGTACGACCCTCAAATGACACTCCGTTCAAAGCTTCTTTAGCTTTCTCAGCTTCTTCTGCAGAAGACATTTCAACAAAACCAAAACCTTTGTTTCCGATAAGATTTACAGTGTTTACCTGGCCTTGCTCACCAAACAGTTTTTCAACCTGTTCTTCTGTTACAGAATAAGTAAGATTTCCAACATATAGTTTGTTACCTTGCATTATTACCTCCTATGCAAATATTAAATTCTCCAAGCTTCATAATATTTCTTTCGAGAGGTAACCGAAAAGTAACCGATCCGAACTCATACTTAAAATATCATTACACACAAGAGAGTTTTAAGTATATTGCCAATATATTAATTTTGTCAAATAATATTTTACTGACAGGCTAATTTTAGCCACCTGGATAAAAACATAACTGTAAGGCTGCCAGATACAGATCCTGGAAAATATTCCCAGGCTGATTTTGGAAGACTTGGGAAGATATGGGACACTGCTACTAAAAAATACAGGGTAGCCTGGGAATTTATTGTCACTCTTGCCTTTAGCCGGCTTATGTTTGTACTATAGATCCTACAAACCTGCTCATCCTCGCGGAAAACCTATTGTTGGAAACAATGTAGCTTATGTTAAGAAAAATTTCTTTGCAAGAGAAGTATTCATCTCTTTAGAAGATTGCCAACAAAGGGCGACAGACTGGCCCACAGTTCATACCAGATTTTAATGGAGGGAGAGTCGATTAGAAAACAAAACATTCCCAGATAGGAGGTGAAACTAAATAATTTTTATACAAATTTTTATTATTCTGATCTCCAGCAATAAACTGTATATAGAATAATTCCTGCTGAGAAAAAAAGCAGTGATATTATAATCGTCATTGAAAGATATAATGTAGTAAGAGGATTATAGCCTATATCTCCTATCAGATAATAAATTATTACTGAATTTGCAGAAGACATTGGCCAGATCTGGGCAAACTTTTGAAGAACGGATGGCAGCATTGAATATTGAAAAAACACACCTGATATAGATGATGTTACAACAGCTATTCCGACTCCTGTCATTATTGCCCCCTGGATGCTTTTAATTAAAGAACCAATGATAAGGCCTACTCCGCAAGAAGCAAGTATTCCCAGTAATAAAAATCCAAAAGATTTTAAAAGCCCTTCTAATGTAATATTAAATCTGGCACCAAGAAGCACACCTATAATTATAATTATTGCTGCACTTACCAGTCCAAATGTCAGCACTGCAAGAATTTTGCCAACTGCTTCTTTCCATGGCTGTACCGGCATTGTCTTTAACTTTTGAAAAAGACCCCTTTGCCTATCCTCAGAAATATTTGCCGGCAGACTTGTCATTCCGCAAACCATTATTGAAAATGTTACCATTGAGATGGTACTTTGTCCCTTTGCCAGGGCAACAAATTCAGTAGGCACCCCACGTAAAAAAACAAATACTGCAAGTAGCAGCCAGATAGCAGGCCAGGCTATTACCCAGAAAAGTCCAGACTTGCTCATAAAATTATCTTTCAAGCCTTTTATATATGTTGCAGATATCTGGTTCATTTTTTGGCTTTCCTTAACTCTTCATTTGCTTCTCTTACTTTTTTACCAGTCAGCTTGTAAAAAACGTCTTCAAGCGAGGGTATAACTNNTACTTCGGATGACTCATCGGAACAGATCTTATAACCTTCATCTGTTTCAAACAATTGTTCACCTTTATTAAAGGTACTTAAAATATCCTTTACTTTTTCATTTTTAACAGATATTTCTATATTTATTATATTTTTAAGCCCACTGCCATTTTTAAGTTCATCTGGTGTTCCTTCTGCGATTATTTTACCTTTATCCATAAGACCGACTCTTGTAGCAAGTTCAGCATCTGAGCCTATATGACTTATAAGTAAAACTGTTGTTGATTTATCCTTTAGTTCATCTATGAGCCCAAAAAAATTTCTCCTTGCGGAAGGGTCAAGTCCGGTTGTAGGTTCATCAAGTATAAATATCTTTATGTCTGGAAAAAGAATCGTTGATAGTTCAAGCTTTTTTCTCATTCCACCAGAAAATTTGGAAACTCTTTTATTTCTTTCTTCAAAAAGACCTACCTTTTTTAAAAGTTCCTGCCCAATAGCTTTTGCATCTTTATTGGAATATCCAAGCATTCTGGCAAAATAATATATGTTCTCAAGTCCTGTAAGATTAGGATCCGAAAAATTTTCCTGAGGGATATAGCCCATCTGTTTTTTAGATTGCTCAGGTTTTTTGCCAAAAATTTTCACTTCCCCACTTGTAAGTTGCCTTATCGAAGCAATTATTGAGGCTAGGGTAGTTTTACCTGATCCATTTGGCCCCATAAGACAGTAGAATTCACCTTCATTTATATTAAGGCTAAGATCATCTATTACAGCTACGTCATCATATTTTTTTATGAGGTTTCTGACTTCAATAGCTTGCAAATTTTATCCTTATTTTTTAAATATTTTCAGTTCTATTTTTGAATTGTAATTTTATCAAAATATTTTATTCTTGCATAATCAAGAATAAGGTAAGAGCGTATAAAACCTCAAAAAATAAGGATTATCATTTTTTATTTCATACTAAAATCTTGAATGGGAAAATTAAGAACATTCTACATGTACTCTGGGGTCTTGTAGAGTGTATCTACTACCCAAAGATATTCATAGAATCAGGATATCTTAGATAAAATATATTTGTTAACCGATACCCCTTCTTCAGCTGATTTTATTGCCAGTTTTCTGTGAACTTCAGCAGGTACTCGCAATGTTAAATTACCTTTATACTTTTTTAATCCGAAAGGCTCAGGAATTTCTTCATTTTCCTCTCTCATCCATTTTATTGATTCTTCTACAACTTTTTCAATCTCTTTAAGTGCACTTTCAACCGTACTGCCATGTGCGGCCAGTGATGGAAATTCAAGACACCGGCCAATATGCAGTTTATCTTCCTCTGACCACTCTACTCTATAAGTATATTTCTCGATTAATTTATTAGTTTCCATTCTCCACCTTCAATTTCTCTAATGCTTTTAATACAAGTTTTATCTGGTATGGCTTAGCCATTTTGCCTTCTTTTTGTATATTTATTCTTAGGATCACCTTTCCATGGTGTTTTAAAAATATGATGGCTGCCACTGACCCTGGGAGCCCCAAAATACTTCGTACATATTTTTAATAAATCATCAAATTTAACATTTTTAGGACTAGACAGTTATTCCTTTTCCATGCATAGATGATAGCGCATAAGCTATCGTTAGTTAATATTATGTCAAACACTTTTTAAGATGGCGAAACATTGATATTTCCAACATTACAAATAAACTAACTTCGTTTTTATGAAATAGCATTTGTTTGAAAAAAGAATTACCGGAAGAAATACGAATAAATACCATATAAAATGCCAAAAGGACTCCTTTCGGGAGCCCTTAAGCTTTAAAATTCATAAGTTTTTTCGGAAACAACCGTATCGAGGTCAATATAAATAAGTGATTTTTTTGCTGAAAGATTTTTTATTTTTTCGATATAGCTACGGCTATGAACAAGGCTAACCTGCTCTTCTGAAGCAAAAGTTGGTTTTATATAATTTAGTTTTTTTAAAAAAACCGAACTTTGAATAGCATTCTTAATTGCCATCAGCCTTTTGGCATTCTCTATATGAAAACTGCCCTGTATAGTGTTTTAAGAAAAAATCATCATAAATTATAAGCATGTTAACTCTTATCCCCAACTATTCTGATTTTTAAACCCATAATGGAAAGCGAGTTCTTATTTATAAATCTTATTCTGAATTATGAAAAATCCTTTTATAGAGTTTATCACTTATTCTAAACCCTAAATCCATTAGTTGTTTAACTATACTCTTTTTATCAATAATAAAACCTCTACCAATAGCTATATCTATAATTCCTAAAACTCCCATTGTATTTATACCCATTAGTTCTGCCATATCTCTTGCTTTTCTTTCATCAAACAAGGCATAATCAAGTCCTAATTCTTTACAAAGA
>DIVO01000016.1 GCA_002428285.1 Patescibacteria group bacterium UBA6130
TATAGTAAAGCTGTGCTCCGCATTAACAAAGCTAACGCAAATTTTTTATAGATTTGCGTATATCAATACTAGTTTAGAATTATAAACTAGTATTGCTCAAGCTTCGCTTAATCGTAGACAAACTTCGCTTAATTAAAAATAAGCCTTGCTTAATTGCAGACGCCTTTGATTGAATAGAGGAAGAATTTATAAAATGGAGAGCATATATAGAACAACAAAAATTGAAAATGCGAGGTGAAGAAAGCCGAAAACCCTCAAAAGTGGGTTGAAAGGGCCGGAAACAGCTTTTGTCATGCTGAAAATCTGCTTAATTACCACTAGGGCAAAAAGGGAATAAATAATTGATCCTATTAGAAAAAAGGGGTTAATTAACCGCCAAAAGTTGAAATTGGAGAAGATATCATTTAGATTGTTCATTTTTTGTCTTCAAGTGTTAATCTTAACTTTTTTAAAATCATAGCTACCACCTGAGGACTTGGGATATCGGTAAACTCTATTTCCTGTTTTTCTCCTGCAGTTTGGATATAAATCGAACCAAATCCCAGAATTGTTCTGATAAAACCTCCAGTTTCTACAGTCACGTCTTGGATTTTATCTATTTGAGCGTCTGAGGTTCTTTGAAAAAGCAAGCTGGAAAAATCAATATCTAGGACCCTTTCATTAGTTATTATTCCCACATTGAAAAGCCAGGTCAAAAAACCTTCGATAATGACTGCTGTGACTAATAAATACCAAATCAGTAAGCCAGCATTGAAAACTTCCAAGGGTATTAGAGACAAAACATTTGTTTGAGTCAATGCTAAGGGAAAGACCGCTAACATTGCGGCTGATAACATCCAAGGAAGATTTAATATCCAATGTCTTCTAACCAATAAAATAATCTTTTCCTTTTTATGCTGGCCATCAAAGTTTATGCTTTTTGGTTGGGCTACAAATGATCCAAGGGTTGTCCGGCTTCTACCTACAAGTTTGCTTACCTCGACCTGGGTTTTCTGCTCTTCCTTTTCCTGATTGGCTTTTTCAGTAGATGATTTATTAGCTTTTTTATTTGATGAATATATTTCTTCCATTTTTTTATTAAGATCCCTTGATTTGGATAATTATATCAGTTGAAACTAATGATTTCATATTTTAACCTAAATTTTAGACGGTCGATATTAAACTGTTAAATTGTCTTTAAAAGCAGTGTTAGGACTGTAAAGTTTCATTTTTGAGTTGTAAGATTGAAAACACGCTTAGAATTTGTTAAGCTTTAACTTGCAATGAGAAGAAACAAAAGACAGGCAACCGTGTCTTTATTACAGATTTTTAGAAGAGATCTGAGTGATTTTTATCAAGCCTACTATTCCTATATTAAAGGCAGGCTTTTTGCCGTCTTTTTTAGGTTTGATAAATTTAAAAAGATCGGATCATGGTTTTTGTATAGACAAAGGGGCAAGTTTGCGCAACCTTTAGCCCACTTCTGGCTTACGGTTTTTATTTTTTTAGGGGTTTATTTGTCTCCTAAGCTTGAGAAGGCTTTAGCGGACTCTGAAAGCTGGTATCCAAATTCTTACTTAGCCACACCAGTGGGGGCATTTGGTGAAAAAGACCTATATGCTTTTCAAACAAACGTTACTCAGGAAAGAGGAGACATAATTGAGTATGTGATTAAAGAAGGTGAAACTCTTTCGGCTATTGCTCAAAAATTCAATGTTTCTATTGATACAATTTCCTGGGCTAATAACATTAAATCTGCTAAAGATATTAAGGCTGGTCAGAGGTTAAAAATTCCTCCTATTACCGGTGTTGTCCATGCTGTAAAGAGAGGAGAAACCGTATACTCTATTGCTAAAAAATACCAAATAGATCCTCAGGGAATTATTGATTATCCTTTTAATGTTTTTGCTAATGATGAGACTTTCGCTTTGAGTGTTGGGCAGCAGTTGATCGTTCCGAATGGAATTATGTCACAGCCATCTGCGCCGGCAGCTACTCAATATTATGCTCAGGCTGCTCCGATTCAAGTTGGAATTAGTGGCAGTGGAGGTTTCAGTTGGCCCACCTCAGGTCGTTTGACTCAGGGCTTTTCCTGGTATCATCAGGCTATTGATATTGCCAGTAAGGATGCGCCTAACATTATTGCTTCAGATGGGGGTCAGGTGGAAACAGTAATCTATAGTAATTACGGTTATGGAAACCATTGTATTATTAATCATGGAAATGGTTACAAGACTCTTTATGCTCATATGTCAAACATCTATGTTTCTGCTGGCAGTAATGTGGCAAAGGGATCGGTAATAGGTAAAATGGGTTCAACTGGTAGATCAACAGGAACTCATTTGCATTTTGAAATAATCAAAGATGGTGTGAAGTTAAGTCCTTTAAGCATTCTTCAGTAAGGATCCTTCTTAATATAATACAAAAAAATCGAAGCTCTAGAATTAGTTATATAGATTGACTTAAAAGGGGAAGCTGCTCTCGAAAGATCAATCTATAGTTATTTTCAATGCAAGGTAGGTGGTAGAAATCGAAACAAACTTAAGGGTTTGTTTAAGGTGTCGTTGTGCCAATGGGTTCTTCAATTTCTTGTTCGGGCTCAGGTGTTATGTCTATCTGCGGAGCTGCATTTTCGGGTAATTGAATAGGTTCAATCATCGGGCTAACGATTGGAGTAGGAACAGATAGTCCTTGTTGTTCATCTGTTTCAGGAGTTTCAGTTGATGCTTCTTTTCCAAGTTCAGCAACCCAAGCTTCCAACTCTTGATTGGCTTTTTCATAATCCTGAGAATCTTTTTCAACTAGGGCAATTGCCTGTTGTAAAGCCTCAATGGCATTTTGAGTTTTATTCATCTGTTTTAAAGACCATGCCCAGTTATACCAGCTATTAGGATTATCAGCCTTTAACCTAACTGCGTTTTCAAAAGAAACCGCTGCCTCATCAAATCTATTAAGACTGTAAAATACGCCGCCCAAATCGATTCTAAGCGATGGATCATAAGGATTAAGAACAATTGCTTGCTGGTAAGCTGAAATGGTCCACTGATCGGCTCCCTCGGCTAAATTTACTATTTGTCTATAGGTATTTGCGAGGTTTTGCCAGGCGGTTACATTTTTTGTTTCCAAAGCAACGGCCGCTTTTGCTTCATTGATAGCATCTTGAATTAATAGGG
>DIVO01000056.1 GCA_002428285.1 Patescibacteria group bacterium UBA6130
CTTGATATTCGACCTAAATACCAGCGGGAATTCGTGTATAAAGACAAACAGCGAGATGCAGTCATTGATACCGTCAGAAATGGTTTCCCTTTGAATGTAATGTATTGGGTAGTGCGTGATGATAACGGATACGAAGTGCTTGATGGACAACAGCGAACTATCAGTCTTGCGCAATATGTAAATGGTGATTTTTCAGTAATTTTTAACGATAGACTTGCAATGTTTCATAATTTAACTCCAGAGGAACAAAACCAGATATTGGATTATGAACTCATGATCTATTTTTGCGAGGGCACTGATAAAGAAAGACTAGATTGGTTTCGAATTATTAATATCGCTGGAGAAAAATTAACTGATCAAGAACTGCGCAATGCTGTTTACACCGGTCCATGGCTTAGTAACGCAAAACTAAAATTTAGCAAAACCAATTGTGTTGCCTATTTACTAGCTAACGATGGCGGTTCATTGTTAACAGGCTCACCCATCAGACAAGACTATTTAGAAACTGCACTTTCTTGGATAAATAGTGGTGAAATTGAAGATTACATGGCAAAACATCAACATGATGAAAATGCTGATGAGCTATGGAATTACTTCCAAGATGTGATAGAGTGGGTCCGCAAGACTCTTCCCAAGTATAGAAAAGAAATGACCAGGGTAAATTGGGGCGAACTATACAATCAGTTTAAAAGTGAAAATTTTGACACAGATAAGCTTGAAATAGAAATTGCTAAATTAATGCAAGACGAAGATGTAACGAAAAAATCAGGCATTTATCCATATGTACTTACCAGACAAGAAAGATATTTATCCATAAGAGCCTTTAGCGACAAAATGAAGCGCGAAGCCTATGAAAGACAAAAAGGTAATTGTGTTAAGTGTGGCAAGCATTTTGAGATAGAAGAAATGGAAGCTGATCATACCAAACCTTGGCATGAAGGTGGAAAAACAACTTCAGAAAATTGCCAAATGCTATGCAAACAAGACAATCGAACTAAATCGGGTAAATAAAACAGTCTACTTTAATCCATTTATCTTCAAAGCTTAAGAGTATCTTCGCATTAACAGCGAATTAGTTACCACACTAACAGAAGAAAACGCCATAGCAGCAGCTGCAATTGCCGGATTTAAAAGCCAACCTGTAATTGGGAATAAAATTCCAGCGGCAATCGGGATACCTATTAAATTATAAATAAACGCCCAAAAAAGGTTTTGTTTAATTTTTCTTAAGGTATATCTGCTAATTTTTATAGCTTCAGCCACATCCAGCAAATCATCTTTTATCAAAACGATCTCCCCTGTTTCAATAGCAATATCTGTCCCAGACCCCAAGGCGATACCCAAATCTGCCTGAGCTAGTGCCGGAGCATCATTAATACCATCTCCTACCATGGCAACATTTTTACCCTCTGATTGCAGTTTTTTAATTTCACTGGCTTTTTGTTTTGGCAGAACTTCGGCCAGAACATAGTCTATGCCGACTTTTTTGGCAATAACTTCTCCTACTGTTTTATTATCTCCTGTTATCAGGGCGGTATTTAAACCCATTTTTTCCAACTTTTCTACAGCTTTTCGGGAACTTGATTTAAGCTGATCCGCAATAGAGATAATACCGGCAATCCCCCCGTCAACCGATAGTATCACTACCGTTTGCCCTTGTTTTTCCAGCTCCTTAGCCTGCTTATCAATTTCTTTAATATTTATTCCTGTTTCTTTTAGTAGTCCTCTGGTACCAACCAACACTTTCCTGCCTTCAATTTCACCACTTACTCCCTTGCCTGGTATGGCCAGGAAGTTTTTAACCATTAAAGACCTTATTCCTTGTTCTTTGGCTTTTTCTACAACTGCTTTAGCTAGGGGATGTTCGGACTTCTCCTCCAACGACAGGGAGAGCTGTAATATATCCTTCTTTTTCATACCCACCTCAACTACCCCCTGAACCTCTGGTCTTCCTTCAGTCAAGGTGCCGGTCTTGTCAAAAACGACCATATTGATTTTTTCTGCCAATTCCAATGCCCGGCTACTTTTAATAAGTATGCCTTTGTTGGCTGCAATTCCTGAACCCATCATTACCGCAGTTGGAGTCGCCAAACCCAAAGCGCAAGGACAAGCAATAATCAAGACAGATACAAAAGTTATAATAGCAAAAGAAAAAGAGTATCCAATAGTTAGCCAAAAAAGCAGAGAAGTAATGGCAACAACCATTACAGCAGGAACAAAATAGAATGAAACTTTATCCGCCAGTTGTTGAATAGGTGCTTTTGAATTCATCGCCTCTTCAACAACTTTTATTATTTGAGCAAGCATTGTTTCTTCTCCAACCTTAGCAACTTCAATGGTCAAAGAGCCTGTTTGGTTGATAGTTGCCCCTATCACCTTATCACTCTCATTCTTTTCCACCGGAATACTTTCCCCGGTGATCATTTTTTCATCTACAGATGAATAGCCTTCTATAATGATTCCATCTATAGGTATTTTTTCCCCCGGTTTCACCAACACGATATCCCCTTTTTTAAGTTTATTTACAGAAACCAAAACCTGCTTGCCGTTTTTTATCAAAGTTGCCTTCTTGGGCTGAAGATTTATTAAACTTTTTATCGCCTGACTAGTTTTCCCCTTAGTTACCTCCTCTAAATACTTGCCTAAAGAAACGAAAATTAAGATAAAAGCAGCGCTTTCAAAATATAATTCCGGTAACGGTACTTTGATAAAAAGAAAAGCCGCTACTCCCAGTAAACTATATAAATAGGCTGTCAGAGTGCCAACGGCCACCAATGAATCCATATTAGGAGAAAGAGAAATAAGATTTGATATCCCGGACTTATAGAGAGAAAGATTAAACAAGAGAATTAAACTACAAAGCAGTATTTGAAATCCGAAATTTAGAGGTGAATCCAAAGCAGGAGAGGGCAAACTAAAAATCATACCCATGGATAAATATAAAAGCGGGATACCCAATGCAAGAGAAGCAAAAAAGTTGGTTTTTTTTATCTTTCCAAAATGAGAATGATCCTCAGAGATTGAGTTATTTTCACCCATATAATATCCCTGTTTTTTAACTACCATCTCTATGTCGTTAATCGTTACCTTTTTAGAATCATACTCAATGCTTACTTTTTCTGATGCATAATTAACGCCTGCCTGCTTGACTCCAGGGATTTTTTTCAAAGCATCTTCAATTCTTACCGCACAAGAAGCGCAATGCATCCCTCCGATATTAAGCCTGATTTTCTTGAACCTATCCATTACTCACAATCCTGCTCATTTGAATTACTAACGTCGCATACACCCTCCACTTCCACTACATCAATAGTTCCCGAGACCATTCCCATCCAACAACTAAATTTATATCTGCCAGGAATAGTGGGAGTAAATTCTCTTATAGAAGTTTCACCTGGTGTAAGTTTAATCTCTCCGGGAAAAAGACTTCTGGAAATAACAGCATTAGTACATCCGCTGCTGCCTGTATCTGTTATTTCCCAGCGGACAGGCATATTCGCCCTTACTTTAAAATAGCTGGGACCATATCCAGAAGAATTGGCAGTCATTCTAATCACCTGTTTGCCGTCAATAATTTGAGGAAGATCGTCCTCATTAATATCAATAGATTTTGGAGCGTCTAAGTTTGCAAAACTCCTGATTCCCAGCACATTAAGCTGAGCATTTAGGTTATATAGAGAGAAAAATATTACCAAAATACCCGCAACTTTTAGAAAACTCTCCGACCATCTCTTGCTCCGCGAGAGCTTAAAACTAGAAAAGGTTATTAATAAAAGTGCTGGCATTGTGCCTAAGGCAAAAACAAACATAATCAAAGAGGAATAAATTGGACTCCCGGCCAAAAGAGCCAATCCCTGGGCGGTTACAGTAAAACCACAAGGTAGAAAAAAACTTGCCGCTCCCATAGCAAAAGGCATAAAACCTCCCTTTAAATTATTTTCATAAGCTACATAGCGAGTTATCTTTTTAGGCATTGAGATTTTGAATCTCTCCAGAGCTTTTACACCCAACATTTGCAACGCTAACATTATCATAATAAGAGAAATAACAAATATGAAAACTGAAGAAAATAGAGGGGACACACTAAATGCGCTTCCGATTACTCCCAATATAGATCCAAAAAAAGCATAACCAACCAAGCGACCAACATTAAACAGTAACCCTGGAATATATCCAGTTTTTATAGTGATGTGTTTTTCTGTCCATTGCTTGGACATAGACAAAATCAAACCTCCAACCAAAGCAGAGCAAGTGGAGAAACCGGCTAAAATTCCAAATATGAAAAAGGCTGGTAAAGTTGAACTGGATGTTACATTAAATATCGAGGTAAGACCGGCCTTATTTAATAACAAGAAAGCGACGATCACTGTTAATGAAATCAGGGTAATTTTCAACCAATCTGTTGTTAAATAATTAAACGCTGATATACCTGAAGATATGCGACTAAACTCATAGCCTTCGCTTTCAAATATTTTGTTTAATTTGCTTAGCTTCGGCTTTTTTCCTGAATAATATATCTTAACTTCATTTTTATCTAGAGATGCTTCAACCGACTCAATTCCCTTTTCTTCCAATAATCTTTTCTCGATACTTAATTCGCAGGAGACACAGTGCAGTCCTTCAACTGTATAAGATATTTCTTTCATTTTTTGAGGTCGCGTAGTTCACTTATAAAATAAATTAGTAACTGCAAGTATTTCCTGAGTCATTCTTTCTTTTTTAGCCTTATTATTTGTGTCCATTGCTACTTTAAAACAAGTATTAAGATGGTTTTCCATTAGTTTTTGATGAGAAGATTTTAAAAGACCTATGACAGCCAAATTTTGCTGCATAATATCAATGCAATATTCTCCTTTTTCCGTCATCTCAATAACTTTGCCGATATGGCTTTGGGCTTTTTTAAAATTTAATAAAGCCTTTTCTCTATTGTCTTTCATAATTACCTCCACCTGGGGTATAGGTCAAATAATAGATTAATAATATATCTTATTTGTGAAAAATGCAAGGAATATTTCGATAATTATCTTGGAGATTGAAAAAAGTTGCTGACCTTTATCAATAAAGCCAGTCATAAACTCTTATAACACTTTAAGCCGATAAGAAGTATTGTTTCGACTATTTATTAATGTAACATTTTTGCTGTCAAAAACATATTTTTATAATAAAAATGCCCTGGAATTTTATTTAAGATAAAAATGTGAAAAATAAAATCTCCGCAGATTTATTATTACGTAATTATAAAAGTTTTAGAAAAATAGGAGATGTTGTTTCGGAAGAAGCAGAAGTAAAATATAATTACTCACAAATAAAACTTCCTCCTAACCCACTGTAGTAAATTAGATCACCATCTTCATCATATGCCGATAAGCCAACTTTTTGGCTAGATCCAGGACAACAATCCTCATTTCTAAATATATTTCCACCTTTTCCTTTTTTAAGACATAAACCTTCTCCTCTTATCAAATGACTGATGGAATAACGTGAATACCGTTTAACAACGGCTAGTGGTGACCCCCAGAAAAAATAAAAGACTATATAAGAAAATGCCACAAAGATTACCAACATTATAATCTTAAATGAGTTGCTAGCCCTTATCTTCATTTCGAAAGTGGAAACGTTTTAGATGAACACAGCTTAATTGACATAAAAATAATTTAACATAAAAGAATAAAAGAATATAAGATTTAAATTGCCAACTGTCCACAGGCCGCTTTAAATTGAAAACAAAAGCAGAATATAATCCTTACTCTGTGGCAAGTTGTCCACAAGCGGCTTTTACTTGAAAATCAAAAGCAGGATTCTTATTTTGTTGCCAATTGTCCACAAGCTGCTTTTAATTAACAATAAAAGCGGAAATATATTACTCTACTACGAGCTGTCCACAAGCTGCTTTTATCTCTTCTCCTAAGTTTCTTCTTATTGTAAATTGAATATTTAACTTTTTTAATTCTTTTATAAATCGGTCTTTTCTTTGTTTTGTTGTCGGCTGTAGATTAGAATTCGTGGGATTAAGGTCAATAATATTGAGGTGAAACAGTTTTTCATTGCCAAAAAGTTTTTTTATCTCCCTTGCGTCTTTTTCCGAGTCATTGAAATCTTTAATGAGAGCATACTCAAAAAACAGCTTATGTCTGGTCCTATTTACATACCCCCTAGACATTCTAAAAAGATCTCCAAGGAGGTATTTGCTGGCAACTGGTATCATTCTCTCTCTTTCATTTTGGAAGGGGCTGTGAAGAGAGATGGCAAGATTAATCTGATCTGAAAATGGCACTAACTCCCTAATCTTTGGGGTAATACCAACAGTTGATATAGTAATGTTTCTCTGTCCTATACCTAATCCGTCGGGACTATTTATTATTTCTATTGCCTTTTTGACTTCTTCCCAATTTAAAAACGGCTCGCCCATTCCCATAAAAACAACTCTTGAAACTCTCTTGCCTTCTTTTTTTAATTTTTGGTTCCAATACGTAATTTGGTCAACTATCTCTTCGCTTTTTAAATTTCTCTTAAAGCCCATACTGCCAGTAGCACAAAACAGACAACCCACAGGACAGCCAACCATTACAGAGATGCACGCAGTAATCCATGATTTATACCTCATTAAAACGGTTTCTGTTTTTAAATCATCGGAGAGTTTTAATAGTGCCTTAGAAACATCCTTGTCTGTTAACAATTTTTCTTCATCAACCGAAAGCCAAGGAAACTTAATTTTTAAATCTTCTCTTAGAGATAAAGACAGGGTGGTAACTTGATCCCATCCCGAAAGAGCTTCTTGATAATGGGCATATCTTATTTGTTTAAGCCTAAAATCAGGAATATTATTTTGTTTTAAATAGTTTTGAAGTTTTATAAAATTCATTTTTTAAATTAATTAGAAGCCTTACTAAATGTAAAAGATTAAAAAGGATCAGGCAAGAGGATGAATTCTTACATATTTCTATTTTATCCAATCTTTAGGAGAACATAACAAAAGGGGTGATGAGCCTGCCCCTCTCACCACCCCTTTTCTTACAGAAAGCTCTTGACTTTCTTACTAAAAAAATATTATCATTAACAGTATAAAAGGGCATTGTTACTCGCATTCCAATCATTTTGCCCGGAGTGGCGATAACGATGCTCTTTTTTTATGCCCCTGATTGAGCAATTCCGTTAATGATAATGTTTCTTCATGCAAATCCAAAAGAGATTTGCTTCTTTTTCAATTATATTATTCAGGCGAACAAAACCAGATTCCTGTTAAACTTAGCTGTTTTTTCAAGCTGCTCCCTAGCCCAAATAGAGTGATTATTTTTTCCTCTGTTTGCAATCTTTTTTTGTAACTTCTCTAGGATTTTCATCTGATTATGACTCATTATGCCATGACTCTTTTATTCTTGTCAAGTCCTATAGTTAATATGTTACAGAAATCCACATCTCCTATAATATTTGTTATTATGAAAATTAAGTTAAAAATTTGACGATCAAACATCTTTTAGGATGTTGTGGAAAAGTCTAATTAACTAGACACATATGGGGTGAACAGAAAACAAGAGAATAATTAGGATAAAGAAATTGTTTGAAAAAAGATTTAGGAAAGGTTTTCTTTAAACCAATCCACTTGGGGTATGCCTAGAGGATCGACCTGATAGTAATCAGAAAGAGTTAAAGATAGGTGTTGGGCAAGACTAATCCCACGAAGTAGTCTTTTAAGCCTAGTTTCATCTTGTAATTGTATTTCGTAATATTTTATACCCAGCTTATCTAATAAATTCTTGGTTAAATCAATTCTTTTATTAACTTTCTCATCGTCTTCCCGAACTAGTAATATCCCCAAGTTAGACTTTTGTTGTTTGCCACTTAAACCCTCTAAAAGATGATGATTAAGCTCAGGAAAAAAATAATAACAGGCCATCTGCTTGGCGGTTTCATTTAGTTGATTCTGAAAAAAATGAGCCAAACCGGTAAGGGTCGGGCTTGATAATATTACTGCAACTTTGTCTTTTAAAACTTCTGAAGCTTTAATAACTTCTTCTGATTCGAAATCAACCAACCCTTTTGTTTTAAAATCTTCCATTTCCAACTGATCAATGTCTTTTTCTACTTCTAGTTGATTAATTAGCTTAAAACTTAAAAGAATTTTAAGCAAAAAACCCATCCCAAACCCCACTCCCATTCTTGGCTGGCCGGAGGGGTTCAAGTTAATATCAATTTTATGAAAAGGTGTCCGATTTTCTTTAAAAAGTTCTTCTAACTTTCCACCAGAAGTCAATCCAAAAATATGTCGCTGACTCTTCATGGCTTGATAATAAAAATCAATCGATTCTTGAGTATTACCTGAATAGCTGGAAACAACAACTAAGTCGTTTTCATTTATGAATTCAGGATAGCTTAAAGTATTCCAAACAATGACCGGAACTTTTAGCTCTTTTTGAAAATATGAAGAAATAATATCTGCCGCTAAAGCCGATCCTCCCATTCCCATCCAAACAATTTTTTCAGGTTTAAAGTTGTCGGTTTGAAAAAATTCAAAAGAAAAGCCTTGTTTAAACTGTTCACCAAGATAATTTAAGGTTTGCAATACTCCTTTTTCTTCAAACTCAATTAATTTTTGCTCAGATATCATTAATAAATAATATCATGACGGGGTGAAAATTCAGAAAATTTGATTATCTAAAGCTTGATTGACTAGTTGATCGGCTTTTTTATTACCTTCTCTAAGCAGATGAGTAAAGATTATTTTAAAAGGAAGAGTGTTTCTTAATTGATTAATTTGTTCTGTTAGGGGTTTAATGTTGGCTGATTTTATTTTATACTCCCCATTTAACTGTTTGGCTACCAATTCTGAATCGACATAAAATTCAACCCTATTTATTTTTGTGCCTTGTTGACAAATCCATTTTATCGCTTCTAAAACCGCTTGATACTCTGCCTGATTATTTGTTTTTTTCCCAATATATTTCGCAAGCTCAAAAATAATATTTTTATTCTTATCATAGACAACAACCCCAATGGCTGCTGGACCAGGATTACCACGACTTCCCCCATCTGTAAAAACTAAAATATCCACAAAATTATTCCTCTGTTCGGATAGGCATTATTAAATGGAGTAAAGAAGAATCATTACTTATCTCAAAAGTTACCGGAGATTCAGGGTTATTCATTTTTATTATAATTTCTGCTTCATCTTTACTAATTGAGTTAAGAAAGTCTAATAAAAATCTATAATTAAATGCAATTTTAATAGGTTCACCTTTATATTTGACAGAAACAGTAGCGGAATTTTGTCCAACTTGGGTCGCATCGGCCTTTATTTCAAGTTTATTATCTTGAAATTGTAAAACCACAACATTTCCAGCTTGCCTGGCAAATACTGATGCTATTTTTACCGCTGATAAAAATTCTTGTTTGTCAACATTGGCAATATTTTGACTCTCACTAGGAATAATATTTTCATAATCGGGAAAATCCCCATCTAACAGACGTGAAGAAATTCTCATATTTGGAAATACGAAAACGATTTGATTCTGATCCTTATCCCAACTTACCTCAAATTGATCTTCATTAATTAATCTAACAATTTCATTTAAACTTCTAGAAGGAATAAGAAAGGATAAATTCTCTTTTAAAGAAGATTTTCCTAAAGCTACTTTTTTTAATGATAAACGGTAGCCGTCTGTGGCCACCATCTGATATCCATCTTTATTGAATTGCCAATATATGCCTTCCAAAATCGGTCTAGCTTCATCGGCAGCGGCAGCAAATCCAACTTGAGACACAGCTTGAGATAAATCTTTAGAATTTAAACTTAATTTATTCTTTTCATTTCCCAGGGGAATTTGGGGAAATTCCTCCGGATCCATTCCTGAAAAAGTTGCTTGAGCTTTAGGGGAAATGACTTTTAATATTTTATTTTCACTTTCTAAACTAATTTCTCCTGTTGGTAAATAAGAAACAAATTCTGTTAATTCATGTGCGGGAACTGCCAATTGTCCTTCTTTTTCTACCACTCCACCTAACCATAAATTTATTCCTAAATCTAAATTTGTCGCTGAAAGTTTTAGTTTTCCTTTATCTATAGAAAACAAAATATTTGAAAGAATAGGGAGCTGAGGTCTACTTGAAACAAATCTATCTGTTAATGAAAGACCTTTAGTAAGATTTTCTTGGAGGATTTTAAAATTCATTCTTTTTTATTTAATGCACAATGCACACTTATATATAATATATATCATGTTATTAATTATATATTGTTATTATTAATGACTGTCAATAAGTGGATTTTAGCTTTGTTTCCCGCTTAAGATAAAAGTTGTAAAGTTGAAAATCATTCGATTTATCTATAATAATTCTATCATAGATCTTATAACATTAATTTTGCTTCGGGATATTTTCGGTGGAAAGACGGTAGTGTTATGAGGAATAAAATGTGGATAATTTCGAACTGCTTGTGGAAACATTTTTAAATACTTTTCTGAATTTGTATGATTTGGTGTCTTAATTGTTGATTTGTGGAAAACGATCTGGATATCTTTTCTTCTGCATGCATAATGGTGGTATGATCTCTATCTCCCAATAGCTTTCCCACTTTCTGTAGAGGCATATCAAGCTCTTTTCTTAATAGATATGCGGCAACATGCCTGGCAACCACAATCTCTTTTTTCCTACCCTTTCCGCAGATATCTGAAGTTTTAACTCCAAAGGCCTTTGAAACAATTGAAATTACCCGTCGGTAATGAGGCCTTTTCTTTGATGATTCTTTTTTTACTCCAAAAAAATTCTTAACATCATCAAGCGTTAGATTTGATTCTTTTGTTTGAGCTAAAGCCGATATTTGGATTAAAAATCCTTCGAGCTCTCTAGTATTGCTTTCAATAGTTTCGGCAATGAAGGATATTGCCTCCTGAGGTAGCGTTAATTTTACCTGTTCGGCTTTTTGATTTAAAATAGCCATTCTCATTTCATAATCAGGGGCTTGAATATCGACGGTTAGACCACCCATAAATCTTGAACTAAGTCGGTCTTCAATTTTTTGAATTTCCTCTGGTTTTCTATCCGAGGTGAGAATTATTTGTTTATTGGCTATATGTAGGTTATTAAAGGTGTGAAAAATCTCTTCCTGTACATACTGTTTTCCGGAAATAAACTGAATATCATCCAATAGTAAAGCGTCTAAATTGCGATACTTTTGTTTGAATTTTGTCATATCCTTATTTCTAATAGCATTAACCAAGTCATTAGTGAACGCTTCGGTGGTTGTGTATAGTATTTTGCATCTGTGATTATTTTTTACAAGCTCATGCCCAATAGCTTGCATAAGATGGGTTTTGCCCACTCCGACTCCTCCCCAAAGAAAAAAGGGATTATAGACTGATCCTGGATTTTTAACTATGCCTTGAGCAGCAGCGAAAGCAAAATTATTTGAGTTGCCTACTACAAAATTTTCAAAAGTAAATTTCGGATGAAGTCCGCTTCTGGGATCGTATTCCATATCGTTTTCAGCTTGATCAGAAACAGCTTTGTTTATTTGTGGGTTTTGAATATTGTTTTTTGAGAAAAGCGGACCGCTATTCTGTTGAATCTGGCTGGTTTTTTGAACAGAAAAAGAAACATCAAAATCACTTGTTTTTAACTGATGTTCAAGACAGGATTTAAGCAAGGATAAGTATCTCCTTTTTAACATGTCATTAACATAAGAATTGGGAGAGATAATTGATATTTTATCTTTCTGAATAGATAGCTGGATATTGGCAAACAGGGTTTGAAATACTGCCGTTGAAACAGATAGTTTTATCTCTTCAAGAGCATTTTCCCAAATTAGATTTTTATCTTGCGACATATTTTAGCTTTTTATTTCAACTACCTTATATTTGTAATAAATTTACCTTAAACAACGAATAAGCAATGGCAGGATATTGTCTGGCAGGAAGTAGTGTAAATTCATTTTACTCTAGTTTTCCACAATGATCAACAGGAAGCCATATATGTTTTGATTTGTTAAAATGTGTCATGAAAATTAAAATAATAAAGAGCAAAAAGAGAAAAAAAACAGCCAGTGCGAAAGTGGTTAATAAAAATAACAATAGGATATTGGAAGTGCGTATCCCCTGGTGGCTAAACAAGAATACAACAGATAAAGTAGTTGAGGGCTTTTTAAATAATATGCAAAAAAGAAAACCCGTAAATAGCAATAAATATCTTAAAGAAAGAGTAAGGGTTTTAAATAGTAAATATCTTCACTTTGATCTGCCCAAGTTGAGTATTATTTGGTCTAAAGGATTAACCTCAAGTTTTGGTAATTGTTATCCTAGAGTAAATGAGATTAAGATATCAAAAAGAATTGAAAACTTTCCTTCTTGGGTGGTAGATTATGTAATTGTTCATGAGATTTGCCACCTTTTTGTAGGAGGACATAATAAAAAATTTTG
>DIVO01000058.1 GCA_002428285.1 Patescibacteria group bacterium UBA6130
TTTAAACAAGCCTTTTTGAGAAGTAGCTTTCTTGATATAAGCCTCTAGAGCCTTTTTATTTTCTTCATCTGTTTTGTCTGGGTCTGGGGCAAAAGTATTTTCTGGGAAATGACTGGCAGCCAACTTAAACACCTTGAATCCAGCATCAATCTTATTTCCCTCATCTATGAGTTTTTGTTGTTTACTCGATTCTGTTATTTTCTTTCCCGCTCGCTTGACCCGCTCAATACAAATATCAGAAATGGTGTTATATCCTGCCTTGTAAGCCTCACTTTTTTCATCTGTAGCTTCTGGAATCTGAACTAAGATAAACTTCCTACTGCCTCCGTCTTCTTTGTTCAAATCCATAACTGCATGAGCCGTGGTACCCGAACCTGCAAAGAAATCGAGAATAATATCATTATTTGACATGGTCATTTCAATAATCCGCTTTATCATATCCAATGGCTTAGGGTTCTCAAATATAAGCTCACCAAATGCTTCTTTAATCCATCTTGTATCTACCGAATTGTCAAAGTACCAAAAACTATCTGGAACTGATTTTTTACCAACAGCTAGATAATCTTTAAGTCCTGGAGGTGTATTATCATCTCCATACCAAATTTTATCTTCCTTCTGTAGTCTTAATAGCTCATCATGTGATTTACCCCATCCCCTATCAGGAACTACACATTTCTTGTTCGTATGAGGATTAACTATTGTATAGTTTTTTGGCCCTCCCTCTCTGGATAAATCAGCATCTTTAAAGACTCCTTTTTCGTCAACTTTATTCCATCTACTCAAATGTGCATATTTGGGTCTTTGATACATCTCTTTTATTTCAGAGTCTATTTCATCAAGATTTAAACCTTTATCTTTCAGTTTGCTAAATAGTTTTGCAATATCTCTAGCGCCTTTTTTTTCAATTCTCCACTCAGTTTCTCTAATTTTCTCCTTATCTATTGCATAACAATAAAGGTATTCTGTAGATATACTAAGCAACTTTGCTTGATTTTTATTTGAATTATTTTTATGCAACAACATTGCGATAAAATTCTCTACTCCAAACACTTCATCCATCAATTTTCTCAAATTGTGGACTTCATTATGATCAATACTTACAAATATCACTCCATCTTCTTTAAGTAAATTTCTAGCCAAAAGAAGTCTTGGGCACATCAGTGAAAGCCAGTTGCTATGATAGCGTCCACTAGAATCGGTATTGGTGTCTAACTTGACTCCATTTTGTTTGACTCCTGACTTTTCCCAGTAAGCCTGTTTATCCTCGCTGTAGTCATCTGGGTAAATAAAGTCATTGCCTGTGTTGTAGGGAGGGTCAATATAAATACACTTAATCTTGCCAAAGTAGGACTTTTGCAAAAGCTTGAGGACTTCTAAATTGTCACCTTCAATAATAAGATTTTCTGTTTTGTCAAAATCTACACTTCGTTTTTCATCACTTCTTAAAGTGGTACGACTAGCAGTAAAAGCCTTCTTCTTAGATTGTTGTTTACCTGCCCAGCTAAACTCATATTTCTCTGTTTGAGGAGTGGAAAAGTCACTTACTAACTGCTCAAGCTCATCTTGATTAAGCATTCCCTCGTTGTCAAATAGGGGTGGATATAGCTTTTTAAGCTTATCCAGCATCTCCTGGCGAAGGTCAGGAGACTGTTTGGATATTCTATTTTTATTCATAAAACCTTAATTAATAACCTCTTCGTCTGTCTTTTTATTCCATCTTAGATCTATTCCACTTGTTAAACCTATTTTAAAGTAAGCAGAAATTGGTCTTTTTCGGAACACAATTAAGAAAATTTCTAGTAAAGAAGAAAAAGTGAAAGCTGTAAATACAATTCCTGCATTACCTTTATTCATAATAGCAATCGCAACAAAAGACGTTATTAAAATATTTCCAAGGGCTAATTCCCACCACTTCAAAAATCCATTGGGTGAATTTTCTTTATTTATATTTTTTCCCATAAATCTATTTTAACCTTTTTTGTTGATTTTGCACTAACTGTCTGGCATTTTTACCAGTAATTACTTTTTTACCAGTTTTGCTTTCGATATCCTTTCTTGCGTTGCCAGAGATTGTACCTCCCTGTTTAGCAACTTCTTTACTTGGCCAAAAACCTTTTGGCTGCTTCTTTTGAGAAATTTCAGTAGTCGCAGTTTCGGCTAACATGTTTAAAACCAGTTCTAAATTGGTCATATTGTCGCGCAAGTTTTCTTTTTTGAGCTTTTTTAAACTTTTGTATTGCTTAGTCGTCAGCCCCGCCCAAGCTTTAGTAATCTCATCAGTTAAGATCGCATACTCCCTGCCTTCTTTTACTCCCCGCACCTCCCATTCATCAGTTAAGGCTTTTCTGATTTCAATACTTTTTAGCCGTTGATTAATCCAATTTTGGCCATATCCCTTTTTAAGATAAGTTTGCAATGCCCTGTTTATCGCCAACTCAGGATCAGCTGTTTCTTCAAGTCTTTCATAGCCAACTCGAGCAAGCCAAAGCTTAAACGGCTCAGCTTTGGGAGAGGGAATGGTTTGAATAAGGCGTAATAAAGTTTCAGTGTCTGCTACATCTGTAAGTCGCATTTTGCCATCCGAAGCTTTCATTTTTAAAGCGTTACATTTTGTAACGGTTTCATTAGATCCTTCATCTATCAATCGTTTTTTAAGCACACGCCAATAGACTTGAGGATTTTTGCTTTCAGTCAAAGCATTGATTACATCAACGATAGAAAAAAACCACAATTCTTTGTTGCTATCCCAATGACGACGGATTTTTTTTTGATGAAAAATAGCAACATTTTTTTGGTCTTTCATAATAAATTTTCTCCAGTAATTTCACTAGCTCTTGATCTAAAAGTTGCTATATTTTCAACCGGCGCTAAATACTCTTTTAAACCAATTGCCTCAAAATGCTTAATGGCGCACTCTATCTTCATCCTTTCATCTTCTTTGAGTGCTTCCCATTCTCTTGAACCCTTAGTTTCTATCACAAAGTAAAAGTTTGCCTTACCGCCATCGTCTAGATTCTTTTTCTCCAATACCAAGGCAAAGTCTGGATTGTAACTGCCAATAGGAGTTGGCACGGTGTACCAATGAGGCAACTTCACAAACACCCTAACCTTGTTTTCCTCATCTATGTCTAGAGCAAAATTTCTCTCCACATCACTATCACAAATTACATAGTCATAAATGCTGTTACTAACTTCAACAATATTACTTTGCTGATAAGTGGTAACTACGTCTTCAAATTCTTTAAGAGAATAATTTTCATTTAATGCCTCATATCTAACCAGTCTTACCATTTCATCATTTAAGACTCGCTTGATACGCTTAATGGCCTCGGTAAGATAAACCACTGGGTTTCTAACTATCATTTGCTTGTTATCAACACCCTTCAAAATCCTAGTAGCAGTGGCCACACTCAAAGCCGTATTCTTAGCAATCTCTTCAAAAAGATTAATCGGGGCAAAATGAGCCTTGGTTTTTGCCTCTGTTTGACCTACATTTTGGCTCCGGATAGCATCTTCTTCTTGCTCTAACAAACCTGTGATTCTGTTTAAGTTGATAGAAATAACCGCTTCGGGGACAACAATGGTATTAAGACTCTCAATACATTTCTCAATAATGGAATCTTCCCTAAAGAAAACCTTACATCTGGTCTTTTGAGAAATTTTCTTCCAAAGCTTTTGAAAGTCATCGCTGGTAATAGCATCTTTTTTAAGCTTGATTTGCTTAGGTTCATGTCTCGCATTTCTAATGTCTGGTTTCTTCTCGCCCTCTCCATATTCAGCAACCAATTCATCTTGATAGCCTCTCGCAAAAGCATAGTAACTCTGGTTAGCCACTACCGTTAACAAGTTAACTTCTTTGCCTTCCTCAACATCTAGTGAGTCTCTATATCTCACTCCATCTTGAGTGACAGAAAGGCGTAAACCACGACCTATCTCTTGTCTTTTTTTAATCAGACTCTCTGTTTCGTTTAAAGTACAAATATTAAATACATTAGGATTATCCCAGCCCACACCCAAAGCAGAGTGAGAAAAGATAAATTCAAGCGGTTCTTCAAAAGAAAGTAATCGTTCTTTGTCTTTAAGAATCTTTTGATAGGCCTCACTGTTTTTGCTCATCGACAACTCACTATCGGTGTATTCACCTTTAGTAGTCTGCGCAAAGTAACCATCATGAACTTGAGTAATATTGTCTGGCAAGGAACCGTATCTGTTTTTATACTCCTGTGCATAAACCTTCTCAAAAAGAATCCTTATTAATGAGTCATCTTCAATGTAGTTGGCCACTCTATCAATAAAGAAGAGAGACAACACTTTAATCTTCTTATCTTTGTACTTATCTTTTTTGTCAAAATGTTTCTTGATTGTCCACCTGATTTGCTCTTTGAAGATACTTTCTTTATCAATGCCGTGTGACTCACCTTGAGTCAGATTTGTACCATTGCTGAATTTAATCTTGCTTGTGCCATTAAGCGGGTCTATGAGAATGCGCTCGACAATCCAACCTTTATAAACTGGATTCTTAGTTTTAGCCTCTAAATCGTCACCATCTTTGAAATAGCCAGACTTAAATTTAAAATCGCCGCTAGCAAGTCTATAACTAAGTTTGAGTTTTGCTTGAGGTTTGTCACTGGATAGCCTAACACCCTCAAACTCAACATAAACATTGCTTTGAGTATTGCTTTCGTGAATAGAGAAAACCTCAATCTTTTTTACCAAACCTTGATTGTAGGCATCATAAGGACTGAGGCGATGAATGAGATTTTTGACTACTTTATGAGTAGCACTATAGCGAAGAGTAAACAGGGGGTTAAGCTTTTTTCTCCTGCTTCTGGTGTTAGCAGTATCCATGCCCACTTGGGGCTCATCTAGTATTAAAATAGGACTAACTTTTTCTATTAAATCAATAAGTCTTTCGCCATTATTTGAATCTCTTTCTTGATTAATAATTCTGTCGTCAGTATTAAAAGCCTGAACATTCATCACCATGATTTGAAGATGGTTTGAGTAAACAAAACTTCTAACTTTATTTATCTTCTTGCTGTCATATTCAAAGTAACTGTAGGGCATGGAGTTATAAAGCTCTTCAAAATGAGCCTTAGTAATCTCCAAAGTTTTCATTACCCCTTCTTTAACCGCCACACTGGGCACCACGATAATAAACTTAGAAAGACCATACTTTTTGTGGAGTTCAAGAATAGTACGAAGATAAACATAAGTCTTACCTGTGCCTGTTTCCATCTCGACACAAAAGTCTAAAACATCTTCTTTGTGAGCATTTGTAATGCCATTGCTTTTGATGATTTTGTCTCGGTTAGCAAATACTTCTTCAGGGGATATTTTTAAAACATTACTGGCCACCTCTGAAAAAATAGCCTCTTCAGGCTTAATAAACGGAGCACCAACAAACAGCTCAGTGACAGAATTGATAGCATCTAGTTGAAACTTTAAATTTGACTCAAACTTTAGCTTCATTAACCCTATTCTACTACATAAGAATTATGTTTGTAGATTATTTAACAATCATCTTCCCCACTCTTCTCCCATTTTCCACGGCAAAGTTCATGCCTCGATCCCAAGGATAGACATGATGCTGAGAAGTCCAATATAAGTTATCAGTAATCTTAAAGTCCGGCTTAAGTTTTTTATAACTAGTTAACATTACCGGCTGGGCGGATTCGGCTTTGAATAAATCATAATCGATCAACTCCCTTTCAAAATCCAGATTAATCTTTCTCAGCCATGGAGAAAATTCTTTAAACACCTTCCTCTTGTCCATTTTCATAATTTCGCTTTTGGGGTCATAATAGCCACCGGCATATACAATGCTTTCTCCGTTGTAGTGTTTTTTATCAACAAAGTTTGTGTGTTCTACCACCGCCACAAAAGGAAACGAAGTATTTAAAATATTAAGCCAGTAAGTACCATCTTCCAGAAATGGTTTTTTAAGCCTCATCACAATATTCAAACAACTCAAAGTTTTGATTTTGGCGTATTTTCTTCTCTCCTCATCCGCCAGATATTTATTAACTAACATCAATGAATTATCAAAAGGCGTGGCAAAAATAACTTGATCATATTCTCTGGAAAATCTCGATCCAACCAAAGTCCAACTTTCGTTGTCTTTATTGATCCTTTTTACTTTTGAAGACAAATATATATTTCCTCCGCTCTTTTCGATCTTCTCTTTTAGTCTATCGACTAAGACTTGAAAACCTCCATCCATATATCCCAACTTAAAACTCCGGGATTTAATTCTTGCCCAAAGCCAGCTTAAAGAAATATCATCCCAATACTCGCCGAATTTTGAATACAGCAACGGCTTCCAAATTAAGTTAAAGCCTTCTTGTCCCGATAATTTGGGAAAAATTTCTGCGGCCTTGAGCTCATCCATCTTTCCAAGCCAAGGAGAAAAGCGCAGCAAACCGGTTCCAAAACCAAACTTAATCTTGCCTAAAGAAGAAAAGTTGGGAAAAGACAAAATTTGTCTTGGACTGGAAAAAGGCAAAACCCTGCCCTCATAAAAAACAGAAGTATTTTGACTATAAAATTTCAGTTTATCTTTCAGTCCAACCTCTTGAACAAGTTTTTTAAATGATTTATCTCCTTCAAAAAGATGATGATAAAAAATATCAGCAGACCAATTCCATCCCTCTTTTTTATATCCCTTGGCAATCCCTCCCAGACTAATGGAAGCTTCATAAATATCAACCTCGGCTCCCGAATTTATCAGGTCATAAGCGCAGGTCAAACCAGACAAACCTCCGCCTACAATAGCAACCTTGTGATTATGATTATTACTCTCCTTCTCCATGCATCTCCTCTATATCAACCTTTGGTTGTAAATTAAAATATTTATCCATAATAATT
>DIVO01000052.1 GCA_002428285.1 Patescibacteria group bacterium UBA6130
CTTCATTGCTGACAATATTTATAATGCTTGCGTTTCTACTCAAGTAGCTGGTATAATTCCAAGTATGAAATCTGCAGTAATAAACCTAAAGGGGCACCAATATATTGTCAAAGAAAACGAGGAATTTTTTGTGGATCAGCTTAGTATAAAAAAGGGTGGCAAGGTTTCCCCAGATAAAATCTTAGCTATCTACAATGAATCAAAAAGTTTTTTAGACGAAAAAACCCTTAAAAAAGCAAAAGTGGTACTCGAAGTTATTGAAAATAAAAAGGGTGAAAAAATAAGAGTTTTCACCTATAAATCTAAATCAAGATATAGAAAAACCAAAGGGTTTAGACCTTCTTTAACAAAAGTTAAAGTTAAAAAAATCGAAAATTAATATAAAAATTATAATTAATAAATAAAAATGGCACATACCAAAGCAGCAGGAAAAACTAATCAAAAAGCCAATCGACCCGGTAGAAGGTTAGGAGTAAAAATATTTGGTGGAGAACTTGTAATGCCTGGAAATATTATCGTTCGTCAAGTCGGCAGTAAATTTATCTCCGGAGATGGCACAAAATATGGTAGAGACTTTACGATCTTTGCCCTGAAACAGGGTAGAGTAAAATTCAAACAAAAACAGGGTAAAAAGATTGTCTTGGTGCAGTAATAATCTTTTACCTATAATTCGTCATAAAAATTGAATATACACCGCTAACATTTGCGTAATAGCTTTCGTGAAAATAGGATTATAATAATATAATGTCAGATAAAAAAATTGAACAACTTCCCACAGATTTTCTTGAACCAAATCCTCTTCAACCAAGAGGAGATATAGATAACAATTCCCTCGAAGAACTAAAAAACTCCATCGAAATACACGGAATCATCGAACCTCTTATTGTTGCTAAAACTCCAGCAGGATACCAGATAATTGCTGGTGAAAGAAGATGGAGAGCAGCTAAGCTAATCGGCCTAAAAACAGTTCCTGCGATTATTCATGAAACAACTCCACAGCAGATGCTTGAAATGGCCATAATAGAAAATTTACAAAGGGAAGATTTAAGCGCTATTGACAGAGCAAGATCATTTCAACGACTAAAAGAAGAATTTAAAATTAATTTTAGTGAAATAGCAAAAAGAATGGGTAAAAGTGTTCCTTATGTTGTCAATACAATTCGTCTGCTATCTCTTCCCGATGCACTTAAAGACGGACTGCTAGGAGGTCTTATCACCGAAGGACATGCAAGAGCTTTGGCTGGAATAAATGACACTAGAGGCATTATTGAAGCCTACAAACAAGTTTTAAGAGAAAAAGCATCAGTTAGAAGAGCAGAAGAAATTACTAGGGCTTTTAAAGAAAAATTAAACCAAGAAAAAGAGAGCGGGGAAAACGTTAAGATTCCCCAAAAAAGCGAGCTAGAAAATTTATCCGAACTAATGGAAAAAAAGCTAAAAATTCCTGCGCTTAATGTAAAAATTCATCAGTCAAAAGCTATGACAAAAATTGAATTTAGATTAAGAGGAGATAGGATTAAAGGCACAAAGCTAATAGAACAAATTAAAACTATTATTGCTAAGTAATATCTAGTTATTCATCAATCCAAATTTTTCAGGTGGCCAATATCTCACAAAAGCCTTACCTACAATATCCTCTTTAACGATTGGTCCAAATTCTCTTGAGTCCCTAGAATGAAGACGGTTATCTCCCATTAAAATGTAGTATCCACTTGGCACTTCATAAGATTCACCTTCAGTTAGAAAACTGCCTGGATCGGTCTTCACAGAAGTATCTAGGTAATCCTCATTAAGAATATTGCTGTTTATATAAATCTTTCCATCTAAAACCATTATTTCATCACCTGGGAGAGCAATTACTCTTTTAATATATTCGCATTGATCCTCAGAGCATGCTTCACTTTCGGGTGCCTTAAAAACAACTACATCTCCTCTTTCGGGAGTGTCTAAGCGATACGAAATTTTCTCAACAATCAACATTTCTGAATCCTCAAAAGTTGGAAGCATCGAAGTGCCTTTAATCTTATTCGGCTGGGCAATGAATAGATATCCCAATACAAAAATTGATAGGGCGAAAACAACCGCTTGGATCGAATCAATTATGAAATCAAAAATTTTTCTAAACATTGACTGTTTAGTCTATGACTTTTTGGTATAATTTACAAGTAGTAATAGAGGGCTTAAAGTCAACTTGACCGCCTAGCTCAGCTGGTTAGAGCGCTTCGTTCACATCGAAGAGGTCAGGGGTTCGAATCCCTTGGCGGTCACCAAAAAATTAATATCAATTGAAAATCATCACCTAACTGCTTCGCTCAAAAGAAGGTCGGCTTCAAATATATCCCCGGAGAGTATTTTTTGGTTAGTGATTAAATCTAAGGCTTGGTTGAGAGATAAAGCATCCATGAAAACATCTCTATTTTTCTTATTATTTATTTCAATTTTTCTCTCGGCAACATTAATCTTTGCATCAACAAGATTTTTTCTTAAAAAATCAAAATGACTTCTGCCTTCAATCCTATTTAAAATTTCCGCCAAAGAATCCATTTGATCAAGAGCAATATTGTATTCTTCGATTTGATCAGGTTTTAATTTATTTCTGAAATTAGATACCCTTCTCATGGCATTTTTAATTTTTGAGATAGCTGATAATTTTCTATTCCCATCAATTAATTTTTCTGCTTGTTCAATTTCTTTAATCGCAGACTTTATGTTGCTATCATTATTTATATCTCTTAGGTTATCGCCAATCATGATTAACATATCTGAAGTTCTCATATTAAGCTCGCTATCGAGATAATAATTCTTGACTTCACCATCAAATATCTTACCTTTAATTGTGCTCAGTTCATATTTATCATTAAATATCCTCCCAAAAGACAGGTGGAACTCACCATCGCTTATACCGGTAATTTTAATATCATATTTCTTGCCATCCTCACGGGGCAAAACAACAAATTGTTCTTGTGGATTATCAGACTCAACGTTATTAACCATCAAAGTTGCCGGAGATGCTAAGTAAAAAAAGACTTTACTCTCCTCGGATGCGACTAAACTTAAATCAATATCCTCATCTAATAGTAGAGAGAAAACCTTTTCGAGACCATACTCATCAGAAATCATATCTCCATGGGACAATTCGAGTTGATGTAAACAGTCTTGACCAAGAAATGAACTTATAAGGGAAACTGTTCCATCCCCTAAATCGTTCTCCATTCCAATTTCTGAGCCATCTGGCCATAATCCTAAAATAGTATCGAAAATACGCCTTTGATCTAAAACAAGCCACCTGGGAGTATTTACACCTGTATTTCCGGAAAGATAACTAAATATATCAACATCGCCAAGATCTTCATTTAATTCAAAAAGATAATCATTATAAAAGTAATTCTCAGAAACATTTCTTACCTGACCACCCTTTTTAATAAAATCAAAAGTGGGGGAGATGTCCTTAAGAATCGGTACTTGATCTCTTAAAAAATCAGCATCTGTTGGATAACCAACACCTAAAATATTGATCAATAGTCTCATGGCTACATTTTGAATAAAAGGATTGTCGGGTAATTTTCCTCCAGCCAAAGCTTCATATGCCTGAACTACTCCCTTATTAGGAGAACCAACGGTAATAATTTTGTCAGACTGATTTTTATCGTCATAATTCTGCTTCCATGCTCTCGCTACTAATCCGCCAAGACTATGGCCAACAATATCAACTTTTTCTTCTTCAACGTTTTCTTCAATATATTCATCTAGATCAACGGCTATCTCGTCCAAAGGCTTTCTCCAATCGTAATTCCAAACAAAGTAATCCACTCCCTCTTCCCATCCAAAATACAAAGCAGATTGGGAAAAGTTATCATAACTATCAACCATAGGTGTCATAGTCCAATTGCTATTGCTGTCGTTATAAAAAAATCCCTCAGTACTCCAACTCGCACCCAAGCCGGGAATTAAAATTAGGGAATTACGATCTGCGTTACCATAAGTCAAGCTAAAATCATCAAACAATTTTTCTGTTAATCCATTCCAGTGACCACTCCATGCTCCAAATCCTACATCTTTCCCCTGAAGTGGATTACTGTCAACGATTGAAAAGATACTCCTAAAACCAACATCCTCAGAACATTTAATTGATACATCTATGTTTGCTCCACTTACATTAATGTATAGTTCATACCATTTATTGTTAATTATGTCGCATCCAACATCGCCTGGATATAGAATATAATTCCACTCCAGACTACCATCTTTGGTTTTGCCCACTCTTATATCGTTTGAATCTGTCCATCCAATTGGTCTTAAATCTACGGAATAGAAAGATGAAGCATCCAAGTTAGCTCTAAACATAAGTAACTGATCAACCCCTGAAACACTATGCATTTTTGCATTAATACTGTAATCAATTTCATTATTATCATCATTTCTAATAAATATCAAAGAAAGAGTAGATCTAGAGTTGTAACTTGTTCTCAAAGCATGATTGCCTTCTTGGAATTCGTAAATATCCCACGCCCCTTCTTTAACAATCCACCTAGACAAGTCTCCTTCAAAATCTTCTTTGATTGTTTTCTCGGAAGAGTATGCATAGCTTTTCGAGAACATGAAAAAAATAGTTGTAAAAATCGCGAAGATAGTCAGAGTTAAATTTACTTGATATTTCAAGTTAATTTTATCCATTCCATATTAATTTAGTATAATTCTAAATATCATGTCAAGAACTGCTCCAATTTCACTAATTATTGTGACTTATAACAATAAAATTGACACTATAAAATCCTGTGTTGAAAGTGTCTTAGCTTCTAATCCAAAGCCAAAGGAAATAATAATAGTCGACAATGGTTATAATCCAGGAATTTCTAGTCTAGTAAGAAAAATCGAATTAAAACATTACAAACACATTTTACTTCTAAAAAACAAGGATAACATGGGTTTTTCAAAAGGGATAAATAAAGGAATGGAAATGGCAAGTCAAAAATATTATGTACTACTAAACCCAGATACTAAAATTATTAATCATGCTTCTTTTGGCGAAATACTTAAGTGCCATATTAACAAACAGGCAGGAATTGTTGGTGGAATTTGCATTGACGATAATGGTAATAGACACAATTCTTTCTACCGCTTGCCTAAAGCATTAACAGCGATTTTCGAATTCAGTAATGTCAAAAGAATTTTTCCAAACAACAATTATAGTAAGAAATTTTATTATATTAACGAAAAAATCAAATTTTCAAGTCAATCTTTTCCCGTTGAAGGAGTTTCGGGTGCCTTTATGTCAATTGACAAGAGAGTCGTCGAAAAAATAGGAAACTTGGATGAGAACTATTTTTTATACCTTGAAGACATAGATTTTTGTACCCGAGCTCAAAAACACAAAATAAAAGTCTATGTTTGTCCAAATGC
>DIVO01000072.1 GCA_002428285.1 Patescibacteria group bacterium UBA6130
ACCTTTAAAACCGATGGTGGAACATATATGCCATTCAGGCAATTAAACACCTCGTTGGGCAAATCTGAAAAAGATGGATTTTCCTCTTTTACCTGCTAAGTGCTTGGATTACTGTTACCTACTGTTCGTCTTCCTGTTGCTTTTACAGAAAAATGTCGCATATATGCCAGTTTTTATATTCTCCAAGTCGCACATTCGCAACCATTTATATAATTCCGAACTGAAAGATTTTCAGTCTATTTTGCTTCAAAAGCAGGGATGAACCATGGGGTNNAGGCAGGTGCACCTTACGGCGCTCCAGCCATTTTACAGCAGCCGGCAATGCCGACTGCATAAGGATTTGATCTAAAATTTTTCTTATTTATTAGGTAGCTGTCAAAAAGGATAAAGTCACTCATTAGGTAGCTGTAACAACTCTGAAATCAGCCAAGTTCAAGGGTTTTTAAGGTGTCTGTGTAGGTACACCGAATAGATATCACCAACTTATTCTCGCCAATACTTTTATATTATAAAATACCTCCAAACTAAGTAATTTTACTTTACATCAGTTTGGAGGTTTACAAAATCTTTTGATCACTCCCAAAATTCTTTTTATATCTTAATTAATTTGTTGAATAAATCTCTCTAAGACCTTTTTTGTTGCTAGACCACTTTCAGGAATTAACTGTAAAACTCTTTCAATAACTTGATTAGATGCAATTTTACTTTTATTATCTTTACCGTTTATCTCACAAAGTGCATCAATACACATTACAAATAGTTCATCATCTTTAGTATCAATAAGCTTCAATATAATATTCATTTCTTCATCTCTCTTATTATCACCAAAGCAGTATACCAATCTTTTTTTCCAAATAATATTTTTTTCATCAATCCGTTGTATTAGCTTTGACCAATCCTCTTCTTTAAACTCATCTAATAACTGGCAAGCATATTCAAAACCAACATCATACCAATAATCATCTGACGAGTTTTCATCTGAAAATTTAACTAAATATTCGTCTAACTTATTATACATATTCTATAGTCCTTTTTTAAATTTATGGATTTATAGGTTCAAATCCTGGTTGTACTGGAAAGTGTTCTTTGTCCAGCATATTTTGATCATAAAGTCTAAAATCTCTTTTCATGATTAATCTCCTAGTCTTTTTTTTATTGTTCTGGATAAAACGATGTAATGTTCCCATTTCCATCACTATAATAAGCATTCCGCGAATTCATTTAATCTATTTTCCCAATTCAATATCTGTTTTTAGTAGTTTTTTGTATCGACTTTCTAGCACTATTTTGGTATCGTACGTTGTCAAAGGAGGAAAGCATGATGACCGAGCAAGAATTACTGGATATGTTCATTCAAGAGCGTATCAACATGTTAATTAATGCATTTCATAAAAACCAACCTGAGAATTTCAACCAGAAAGAAGAACGAATTCTACAAGCGGAGATTTTTATCTAAAATTTATCAGATAAAGAGAAGCAACTGGTTGAAAATTACATTGATTCTCTTATAAGCTAATTTGCAATAAAAGAAGCTTTTTTGTATCATTACGGATTCATAGATGGAGTGAAAATTTAAAAAAATATACATAAATTATAACTAATGGACTTGCGCCAATAATGTAAACACAAGTCCATTTAAGTTAAATACTTTACATTATACATTTACTTTTAAAATATTCAACTGCCTTATCCCCATTTATAAAAGTAGGTCTTTCGATAGTTCCGATGTTTATTTCTTTAATAAGTTTTGTTAATTCTATTTCTTTCTTAATTGAAGAAAATTTCAAACTTTCAATAATGCATTGCCAAAACTCTGTAGAAACAAAACTACATTCTTCAAAAATAACATTTTTAACGATGCAATTAGAAAAAGCACTGTTTACTACACAATTTTTAAATAATAACTCTTCAAATTGAGTTTCTAAGGTTTCTAAATTAATTAAATTACAATTAATAAATTTCGAACTCGCAAGTACTGCATAATTAAAAATTGTTTTTCCCAAGTTACAATTTTCAAATACAATATCTTTAAAAATACAATCATATAATTCTGCGCCTCCAAAATTAGTATTTTTAAACACATTACCTTTAAAAAGAGAACTTGTAATATATGTTTCTACAAAATCTAAGTTTGATAAATCATTATCAGTAAAGTCAACCTCATCAAGTATTAATTTTTGTCCCTTTTTATCTTGATCAATAAGTGTATTAAGATATAAATTATGATTTTGAATAAGAATATCCAACTCTTTTTGATTGATTTTTTTCATATTATCACTCCGGCCACCAAATTATTTTATCTGTTAATCCAGCCTCTTCTATGGCATTTCTTAACTCATTTACATGTTCTGGTATTAATTTTGACTTATCAATAATAACGATGTCATTCCCATTCTTTTCAAATTCTTTCACTACATTTTTCATTGCATTTTCTACCTTAAAAGCACCTTTCCTAGGCGATGTTATAGGAACTCCATCTGATCCAATAGGGGTAGATTCAAAACTTTTAACATCATATTTTTTTCCTGTCAGTGAATCAATAAATTCTGCTTTAGGGTCTGCACTTCTTTCTAATTGTCCAATAATACCTTTTTCTTCTAAATCTAGACCTATCTGTGCTTCATTTTTAGAACCACTAGTTATGGCCTTTTTAGCTGGGTCGTATTTAAGTGCATCTAATTCACTTTGAGTTCTTCCACCCGTATACTTGCCGTTAATATCGTATATTGGCTTCCCCGCCCCCTCAGGTGGAGTACTGAGGTATTCGACGAACGGTGAAATTCTTTATTCAATTAAAAAAATTATAGCACGTCTTTGTGCTGTTTTTAAATAGAAAAATTACTGTTCTTCTTTTGGAATCGGTTCCCGATACTCTGTCTTATTTTTCATCATTCCGTACACAATGTTTACCAAACGGCGCATAATGCAGACCAATGCCTGAGACTTTGTCTTTCCTTCACCGATTTTTCGCATATAATAATCATAAAATACCGGATGGTTGGGTACTCCGCTCTTTGGCTTGGAAACCATTGTTACCGCCAGAAAATAAAACAGTCCATGCAACTGACGGTTTCCTTGCCTGGAACTTTGCTCCTTTCCTTTTCCTGCAGAACTGAACTTTACAGGAGCTACTCCTGCGAATCTTGCCAGTTTGTCTGCACTGGGAAATCTTCTGATATCTCCGATTTCTGCAATCAGCTTACTGGCTACCGACGTGCCGATTCCAGGCATACTGGTCAGTTTATAATCAAAACTAAGCAGGATTTTTTCGATTTCTTTATCAAGCCCTGCCAACTCTTCTTTTTGATGTTCCAAGTCCCTTACTAAACTCGTTGTGATAAAATCTCTGGATTCCTGATATTCCCGAAAGGTATTTCCATCATTCTGTATACAATCCAGAATCAACTCCGCTTTATCTTTCTTGACAATACGGGATATTTCCCTAAATTCGATTGTTAGGTCTTCTGCCGTTTTTCCCTGTAAATGGACAGGAGATGGGTAGATCTTCCAGAAATACATGGCACATTTCCCGTCTATCTCGCTGAAGAACTTACTGTAGCTGGGATACGCCATGGATATTTGTTCATGGAGTCCGTTCTTAAACCGGATACCATCTTTCACCAGTAAATCTCTTCGGTTCACCAGTTGTGCCAGTGTCCACTCGTTGTCTTTTGGTTTTGCATCTGGCAAGGTATGTAACTGGTTAATGAGTACCGTTGCCACGCAATACGCATCGTGCTCATCATTTTTACGGAGCATAGGTGCACTTTTTCTCTGGTCATAAGCCAGGGCAGGATTAATGTCTTTTACAATGTAACCTTTTTCAATCAGCCAGACAGCTAAACTTCTTCCGTAGCCGTATGCATTCTCCAATCCGTAAATGGGCTCAAGCCCAAGATGATTAGACTTTCTGTTTACCTTTTCTGCCAGCTTTTTAAATTCACTGGTCTTGTTTTCAATGACGACTACCTCTAACTTTTCATTCCAGCAGTTTACCATCACTGCGGTATGACTTTCCTTATGCAGGTCAATTCCCACATAAAGCAGATTTTCTCTTTTCTGCACTTCTCTCCCTCCAGATCTTGTTTTCAACCGATCAGTTCCCGTACCGGCAACCTCAGATGACAGCGTTAACTCTTTTTCGAGTCCGCAAGGGGGCGACAGCCAATCTACAACAAACCAATGGGTGGAAAGACAAGTTATTTCTTTTATTGGTTGTTGATGTTAACTCTGTATGGAATGGATTGCAAGTCATTTGTGGATTTATTTTTGAGAGATGGAACGTCAGAAAAAGGAACAGAAAAGGGGGCCACAGAAGAAGTTTTTTTACCCCCTGTAACCCCCGG
>DIVO01000054.1 GCA_002428285.1 Patescibacteria group bacterium UBA6130
CCTGGATTACGACCTGCTGGCGCGCATCGCCAATCGCATTGTGAACGAGGTGAGTGGTGTGAACCGGGTGGTGTATGATGTCACTTCCAAACCACCGGCGACGATCGAGTGGGAATAAGGCTGAAAGATCATCTTTAAAACAGCATACAGAATCATTATCAAGCCTTCATAGGTCTTTATTGAAGGTAATTAATGAATAGGTTATATTTCTGACAATTACTTATCGCCAACTAACACAATAAAAAGCCGTCAACTTCCACATTAAGAAGACATTTGTCACTTTTTAACCATTCTGTCCATTATTATTATTGAATCATCAGAAAAATAATTTAAACACTTCATACTTTAAAAATCTAATATAATAATATTGGCGTTTGTGTCTGCAGTTAATACACTTTTTAATAGAAAAGTTTTCAAAAACTCGCAATAAATTCATTCTATGGAATATATAATGGGGTCACATGCAACTAATCGAATTTTTAAAGCTTACTAACCTTGAAACGCTACTCGAGGTGGATAAAGCAAAATTACTTTGTTTTTATCACTATAAAGAAACTGGACAATCGCAATTTTCCATGATGGATATTAATGAATTAATGATAAGGTGTGGATTTAACAGTCCAAACTTGTCACGACTAAAAGACAAGCTTATTAAAGGCAAATCAAAATCATTTCTTTTAATAAAAGCTGGAAATGGTTCATTAGAGTTTATTCCTGCTGTTTTACAAAGACTCGAACAAGAGTTTAGTGATGTTTGGAATGATACAGTAACAATAATATCATCAAGCGAATTGATCGACGAAACTAAATTCTGTGGTAAGCGTGGTTACTTAGATAGAATAATTCAACAAATTAACCATACATACTCTCATAATTGTTATGATGCTTGTGCTGTATTATTGCGAAGGCTTTTTGAAATTTTACTTGTTCAGTCATATCAAAATCTTGGAATTGAAGAGGAGATAAAAGATTCGTCTAACTCAGGTTATATTATGCTTGACGGAATAGTAAAAAACGCTATTAATAATCCAACATTAAACTTATCTCGAATAAAGAAAGAGTTTGAAAAATTTCGCAAGATTGGAAATTTTTCTGCACATAATATTACTTACACTGCAGGAAAAAAAGACATTGATGATATTAAAATTGAGTATCGGGTTATGCTTGAAGAATTATTTAATAAAGCTAGTCTTATGAAATGAAAGGGTATTTAATGGAAAATCGAGTGCGTTTTAAAATAGGAGAGATTGAATTTGAAGCTGAAGGAACTTCGGAATTAATAGAGCGTGAAAGAAATATTTTTTTAAACTCCCTTCTACCAGCAGCAGTTGATGCGATTGTCCGTACTAGAGGTGAAGAAAAAGAACCTCAATATTTTGAAACAGTAGACCAATCTATTTTATCTTTGTCAAATGAAAATTCTTCTGGAATTTATTTTGAAAACGATCTTTCTCAAATTAGTTTTGTTGAATACACAAAACAGTTTGGCAATGTATCAGATCAAAATTTCGTTTTAATTTCAGCGTATTTTCAAGAAAAGAAAAATGGGGAGAAATCGTTTTCATCCGCCAATGTTAAACAATTTTTTTCGAGTGCAAGAAAGAGAATTCCTTCAAACACAAGTGATCTATTGCAAAAATTAGCAAAAAAAGGTTACATTATGGATGATCCGAATTCAGAAAAAGAATCACCCAAGAAATATATACTAACAAATAGTGGCATCCAATTCGTTGATAATTTTCAAGCAAAAGACCAAAGAACTGAAAAACCGATTTTTTCCGGAACTAGAAAAACAAGAGAAAAAGCTGTATCTGTCTATTCTGAAATTTGTGCAGATGATCTAAATCTAAAAAATTACCCTGAAATCAAAAAACTAGATTCTTTTAAAAAACAAATGTTACTTTCTTTATTTATAGTTACCAACGAAGGAAAAGGTGATACTTTTTCTACGGCAGATATTCAATTTATAATGACTGACATTCTAGGGTTACCTGCTTCTAAAAGCCAAATATCTGGCGTTTTTAGACGTAATAGGAATTGGTTTAAAACTGATTCCGATCCTAACAATCAAAAAATGTTAAGAAGAAAGCTTCTTCAAGGAGCTAAAGATTTTGCTCAAACAATAATTGATGGAACAGCAGTATAACTTATTCATTCTTTCAGAAAGTAAATATTTAAAAATAAAAAATAAACAGCAAGCAAAAAGAAGATTTTGGATACCAATATTGTATTTAATCCTAATTATTAAATAGGTTCACCCCAATGACATAAACTTTCACATTGCTTTTAATGAGTGAAAATGGCCTTAGTATAATCCATCCATCAAAGATTTTAGATTGTTAATTGTAAATCTCAATGTATCAAAAATGTCAATTAAAATTTCAGCTTTCGGTACAATTACTCTGGATTTATATTTGAATTATTAAAACTCAGTGTAAATATTTCATCTTGATATCAGTGAAAGACTTTCTACAAATTCGTACATCTTTTCCTTCAAAGATAAATACTTTTTTCATATTACTCGGGATCAGGTAATCATCAAAAAAAAATACTTTGTATTATGATAGACACAAAAAAAAATTGTGTAAAGTGTTGTAAATTTCAATACTGTTAATTCAATTACCAAAACAAAAAGGAATCATAATGAAAATTTCAAGTATAAAAACCCTCCCCGATCTTTTACTGTCAATATTTCTTTTCGTCATATTGCTCACCGCTTGTAGTGCACCGGCATTATCTCCGGACTTCAACGAAGAGGAAGTCAAACAAGCTGCTGAAAACGTTGTTACTTTGTTGAATGCGCAAGACACAGAAGGGTTGAGAGCCGTTTTTACTGAGAGAATGAACTCAGCCATTTCCGACGAGGTCTTCACCCAAATCTA
>DIVO01000014.1 GCA_002428285.1 Patescibacteria group bacterium UBA6130
GGTCCGGCGTTTGATGATCCTGAACCCCCTCTTTCCAAAAAGATTGTCAAGACAATTTTCGGATTATCTACCGGCGCATACAAAGTAAACCAAGCATGAGAATCATTTGATCCGTCTCCTACCTCAGCCGTTCCAGTCTTGCATCCTACTTTAGGAGGAAAATCAAAAAAAGTAAAACCTGTTCCTCCAGTCTCACAGGCTTTAATCATACCACTTTTTACCATTTCAATATATTCATTATCCACTCCGACACTCGAACAATTCTTTTTGTTTTCTAAATTTAAATAAGGACGGCATAGCTTGCCACCATTAGCAAATACGGCTGTCTCAACTGCCACCTGCAAAGGTGTCATGTTTAAATCTCCCTGTCCAATGGCATAATGGTATGTATTACCCAAAAACCAAGCCTCTCCTTTGGTTTTTTCCTTCCACTCGGGAGAAGGTAAAATTCCTCCCGCTTCAAAAGGCAGATCAATGCCCAATGGTCTGCCCACTCCAAACTTATCTCCCCAAAGACTTAAATTTTCGGCTCCCGTCCACTCGCCAAGTTTATAAAAAAAGATATCATTTGATCTTTGGATAGCCTTCTGAATATCCACCAAGCCATCCGTGCGGCCATAGTCTGTCCAATACCAATTCGCATATTTCCACTCGCCCACTTCCAAAACCCCCGTGTCCTCAACTAAAGTATTTTCATCTATTGCTCCGGTCTCAAGGCCTGCTACCGAACTAATCATTTTGAAAACGGATCCGGGGTGATATGCCCCGGTAATAGCTCTGTTGAAAAAAGGCTTGCCCTTAGCATCATTAAGCCATTCGGAAATCTGAGAATCATTTCTTTCGTAAGTAAAACTGTTTGGATCAAAAGAAGGCGAAGAGTAAAGCGCCAAAACTTCACCAGAATATGGATCCAAAGCAACCACTGAACCAGTTTTACCCTCCATTGTTTCAGCCACAACCGACTGCAGCCAACCGTCAACGCTTAGGGTTACTGTCTGCCCAGCAACAGGCTCTTTTACCCCCAACTCCCTTAAAATCTTTCCCGTTGCATCAGCCTCAACAATTTTCCAGCCATTCTGTCCCCTAAGTAAACAATCGTATTGTTCTTCAATTCCACCTCGACCGACTTTGGCATCGATAAGTTCCTCATCCAAACTCCCCGAACAGCTTATCACTTCTCCCTCGTTCACCTGGCCCAAATAGCCGGTGATATGAGCGGCAACATCTTTCATGGGGTAATATCTTAAATACTCCCTTTCGACCTGGTTGCCCATTGCCTGTTCCAAAAGAGCCTTGTCCCGTGAAATCAAAAAACAGCCATCCTCTTCTTTTTGACAGTAATTAACCTTATTGGTAATTAATTTTCTGCCGTTTCTATCCAGCACCTCACCTCTCGGCGCCACAATCTCCAATTGCCTAATTCTATTTTCCTGAGCTAAAGTAAAAAACCAATCCCCTCTTATCACCATCAAGTCAAAGGCTCTCACCAATAGAGATACAAATCCAGCTCCAATGATTAATAAAACCAGGAAATTTATAACCCGTAGCTCTGTGTTTTCTTCCATTTTTTCCAAAAAAAGAACGATACCAATAAATAAATCAATGAAGTTAAGCCCAGATTATCACCTCTCAGCAAACTATCCCACATACCTCCCCAGAATGCATAAAACCAAATCAGCTGGTCCACTTTAAAATAATAAATAAAGAGGACTAAGAATAAAGGTATCAATAGAGGAAAAATAAAGACGTTTTGCAGAATAGCCAGAATAAAAATGACAATAAACCCTACTAAATATTTCATGGTAGGAAAAAGTTATTAACCACAAAGACCGTTTGCAGTTGGTTTGCTCTGGCATTCCAGGCAACAACTAACTTTTTAAATTCTCCTTCAGGATCTGAAATACTTACCACTTCGCCAATTATAAATTTACCCGGAAAACCTAAAGGGGCAACGAGATAGCCTTTTTCCACAGGCTCATCCTTTAAAACCTCTTCAACAACTATTTGATTTCCGCCTTTTAAAACCCCCTTAGCACTGACACGATTTTCTTCACCCACAGAATCTGTGTTGCTCCAAATTCCAACAGCAATTTCAAATTGCCCACTGCTAACTAAAATTGCTTTGGAATAAAGCTCATCGACTTCTGTAATTTTTCCCAAAAGCCCCTTATCCCACACCACCGGCATATTAACCTCAATTCCTTCCCTGCTTCCCACGGATAGATTGATCTGCCCACTTCTGCCGGAAATTATCTGGGCGGTTTGAAAAGTCATATCAATCGGAGGGTTAGAACCCAAAAGTCTTCTTATTCGTAAATTTTCTTCTTTTAGCTTAGCATTATCCATTTGGCACTGATTAAGATCGTTTCCGATATTTTCTTGAGAATCAGACAAGTTGGCTATTTCATATCCCGAAGACCGAACCTTAACTGCAAAAGGACGTATTGCTCTATAAGCCCATGCCCAAAGACCAAAAAAATCAAGCAAAAGCAAAATAACGCTGATTAAGGCTAGAAAAATAAATTGTTTTGGTAGGAAATTATCCGAATTCATTTTACTTTAAACCGGCAACCAATCTTACCCTTTTGAGTAATCGGTAGTCATCAAGCATATCCGCCGCACCCTTAACAACTGACAATTGCGGATCAGGGGCTGTCCAGCAAGGCATGCCCAACTCCTGGGTCATCATCTGTGAAACCCCCCTAATTAAGCTGAAACCTCCAGTCAAAGCAACTCCTCTTTTTAAAAAGTCCTGAGTTAATTCGGGAGGAGACTCCTCCATAATCTCCTTTGCGGCCATCACAATTTTTTGCGCCAGTGGCACCAAGGCCTCTCTAACCTCTCCTTCTCTGATTCTCAAACTTTTTGGTAAACCGCTTCCCAAGTCTCGCCCCCTGATCACAATTGAACTTTCTTGCTTTGAAGGAGTA